>CAYMFZ010000051.1:2899-16687 GCA_964389585.1 uncultured Pirellulaceae bacterium
TCGGAATGGCTTTAGTTGAAATCCACTGTCATTGATGATTCCCAGCTTTAAAATCGGATGGAAGATGACATTGTTTCCAGCAGGTAATTGACCAACTCGTTCACCAAGGTTCGCCGTTCTGAAAATTGCAGTAAAGTTTCCTCCGCCGGTCCCTTCACCTTTCGGACGCCAACCGCCTCCGCCAATCATCATTATTCTTTTACCGTCTGGTGATACATGAAGTGATTTTCCATTTACCGCCGCGTTGTCTTGAGTCTCAACCAGTTTGAGTTGTTCATCCCTGATTTCATATTTCATCATCGCGGCACGTACGCCCCACCTGTCTCGATAATAACGAAAAGTCGTCGTATCGTTTTCCTCAGTTATCTCGACTTTGATTTCCCGTTTGTTTCGAGGTTGTATTCCAGCGTAAACGTATTTGCCTGCAATCGGATCAACCGCCAGAAAACACCCTTTCGCATTCGTTTTCGTAGCTTTCCCACGCTCAATGTTAATCAAGAAAATTTCATAATCGGCCGTCGACGCGTAGACGAATCCTTTTTCAGGGTGACATGCAAGGTCGACAATCGCTTCGCTACCGGTGCGGATCTCCTTTTCGACTTCGCCAGTTTTCGCATTCAAAACCCGAACTATCGATGAGCCTTTCGTGCTGGCGATTAACTTCCCAAGGTGGCGAACCAAAAGTTTTGGCTGAAAATCGACTTCTACTCTCTCGATCTCAATTTCTTTTTCCGTGTCAAAGTAAATCAGCTGAGCTTCTGATGGATGAGAGACCACCAAAGTGGTTCCGTCTTTCATCATGACCGACCCTCCTGGCTCAGGACACTCAAGTACAGTGTGCCGAAAATTTTCTACAGCATTGTTTCGTTTAAGTTGAGCGAAGAACTTGGACCTAATCCTACGTGGCTCTGCATGATCCACTAAGAACTTTACGTGGATCAAACGTGTTGGCTTGGTCTTGCTGATTTGTCGTATGATCGTCTTGTGAATACCGATATTTCCGCTCTTTACCGTCCATTCCATGCTTCCGTTGGGCGACAAATTAAGACCACTTGGTCCTTCCAAAAGCATGAAGTCACCATCACCCGCTATTTCGGAAAGGTCGGATTTAAACTTGCTGCCTGGTTTGAAAGACTGTGGATACCAATCAAACACGATTCTCTTTGGATTAAGGACCTTCGGTTTTTCTTTATCGTTGTTGTTATCCGAATGATTTTCATTTTTCAACGCCGCATTGCGAACCATTCGGGCGCGACCGCGAGCAAACTCAAGGTCATACGCGTAGTTGGATAGTTTACCTCCACGGTAGACTTGGAACTTGATTACAGCTTTATCGCCATGACGCCCGTTACCAGGGTAAAAGTCTGTGACGCCCTTTGGCGACAACTTGAATCCTCCAGGAGAGGCTACCAAGGTAAATTTTCCTGGCTCAATTTCTCGAGTGAAGTCGTACTTAAAATCTTCACCAGTTGGAATTGTCCTTGGGTACTGAGCCTTTTCAAATTCCTGAAATGCGATTGACGGCTTATGAATTAGATAACGTGCATTCCGCGCCATTACCAGAATCTGCAAGTATAAGAATTGTCTTTCACCGGAGGGCTTGAGTTGCTGGATAATTACTTTGACAATTTTTTGATCGTCGATATTGGGAATCCAACTGAAGCTGCCATCTTTTAAAATCGCTAAGCGTTCGGGACCCTCTAGCAACATGAATTTTCCTTCGCCATAAAACTTGGCAAACGTGCCGATGTTTCTAGCTCCTGAAGAAATCGAATCGGGATACCAGGCGAAGTTAGCATCGTCGATTCCCACGAGTGTTGGTTCATTAGGAGTCAAGACTACTTTTCGCAGGCCAGCATCAGCAACCTGAAGAGTGTATATGTAGCTTGTCAGCTTTTCGTTTCGATCGACAATAAATTTGATTTCGAAAGTCTTCCCTCGATCTTTTTCTCCTGGATACCAATTTGCGACTCCCTCTTTAGAAATTTGGAAACGACGTGGGGCAGAGATGAGTGCAAATTCTCCAGCGTCCATTAAGCGGGTGAAATCAAGTGCGAACTTTTGTTCACATGGAATTGTTCTTAGCAATGTCCGTTTTTCATACTCCTGAAAACCAAGGCAGTTACTTGTCAATAAGAAAACCAAGAAGGCAAACGTACAAGTTCCCCAAACAATTGATTTCATTTGCTTCTTCTATGGGCTTAAGTTGTGAAATTTCGAATTTGTAGCCGTAAGAGCATTTTGAGCAAATCAAGCGCAGGTACAACAGGAAATCATGACAAAAGATCAAACTCAGTTCTCAACTGTTGGCCCATTTTTCGAGTTCTGACGTTGGACAAGAGTCTTGATTCGAATCTTTCTGGGCGTCGTGTCGTTCGTGCTGACAGTGGCGTTGATTCCTGCTGTTTTGGCACTGTCGCTTTCACCAATCGCCGCAATGATTCCTGCAATCGACATGGAAGTCGGTCGATGGACGATCGATGCGCCCTATGAAACGGCACCCTTCGCAATCACTGGAATCGTACTGCTGTTCTTTTCGCTTCACATTCTCAACGGCATGGCTTGGCTACACGCGAGTTGGGCAAAGCTTTGCTTAAAACGATTGCCATCGAACTAAAAAATAGATCTGAAATGGTGGCCGGATTCGCAACAGTTCAGACTTTTCTCGAAAGCGTCTGAACTATTGTTTCGGATCAGCGTTTGTGCCGAAACATTTCCAAGACCTTCTAAGAGCTTTTTCAAAAGCCTCGGGCGAGTTCACAGCACCCCATGAAAGCCGCGGAGCGGCGACAAGCGGCAGGTTTACGGTGTTTTATTGGCTCTGCGAATGCAATCACCTGCCGTCGCTCCGCGACTCCGAAGCGTTCGGTTGCGTTACCTCGGACTGAAGTCCGAGGCTGACACATATCGTGGCTCCGCCACTGTTAAAAATCACCCATCAAGTTCCGCGAGGTTGTTGTCTAAAGTAAGTGCCGTTGGCGCTAGCCTCGGGCCGACCCAACGAGTGGCATGTTTTGCTGGTTATTCCGGCCCGAGTATCGCCTACGGCTCACTATCAATCAACTTCTTGGTTGTGAGAAAGGCTCTAAGTTATTTCGAGATGCAGTACAAGAACTTGTTGCTTCGAACAAACAGTTGGTTGTCGCTGATTGCCGGTGTTCCGTTGAAAGCTGAATCGTCGCCAGCAATAACGTTTTGGCTGGTCAAACTGAACTTCTTTTCGTTCGCGGACCAAACAAATGTTCCTGCATTTCGACTGACGGATACGACTTGATCGCCAACGAGTAACATCGAGGCAAAAAACTTGATTCCCTTACCGCTTGATACGCCAGGAACTCGTTCACGATAAAGTCGTTCTCCAGTTTCCGCATTGACGCAATGTGCGATTCCTTTTTCGTCAATCCAATAGACGTGTTTGTCTTTTAGTACGGGAGTTGAGACGTACGAAGTGTCACGTGATGACCAAAGAACATGCGATTCACTTACGTCCCCTGCTCCGCCTGCGCGAACCGCTAGACTGCCGACGCCTTGGTAGCCGCCATAGATATACGCAATGTCGTCATCGACCATGATGGACGCGTTAACTTCATTGATCAATGTAGTTTTTGCGTGCCATTTTTGTTCGCCATCGTCTGGGTTCAAACCAAAGACTTTTTCAGGAATGGCCACAACAAGTTCCCTGCTTCCGTCTTTGGTTGTGACCAAGGCTGGCGTTGAATAAGCCATTCGTGATTGGGCATCAAACTCCCATTTGATCTCGCCGTTTGACTTGTTGATCGAAAGAATTTTGCCGCACTCGTCAATTGCGTTCACGATCAACTGGTCGCCGTATAGGATTGGACTTGCTGCCGATCCCCAACGTTCTTTATTGGGTTCACTTTCAAATGTCCGACGCCAGCGCTCGTTTCCGTCGAGATCGAAAGCCACAACACCCGCTTTGCCAAAGAAAGCAAAAATAGACTGGCCATCGGTAATCGGAGTGTTCGTCGCGTAGCCGTGATAAGTGATGTAGCTCTTGTATGCGTCTTCATTTTTGACGGTCGAATTGTCGATGGCTTTTTGCCAAACGACTTTGCCAGTGGAACGATCAAAGCACATTAGGTGGCGAGTCAACTCCGCGATGTCGCCGGCTGTTTTGTCGCTTGTTTTTCTGTCGACGACTTTTTTGTCGCCATAGCCGGTGTAGCAAGTCAAATAGACGCGGTCACCAAGCACGATTGGCGATGAGGCTCCGGGGCCAGGAATCGCCGCTTTCCATTTTAAGTTTTTCGATTCGCTCCATTCGATTGGAACGCCCGATTCGGCGGCTGTCGAATCGCCTTTCGTTCCTAAGAATCGTGTCCAATCGTCAGCGTTGGATGTTGAGGCTGACAAAGTGCAAATGAAAAACAGGATTGCTATGGCGGTCTTTCCGATTTCATTCCAAACAGTTTCTCGACAAGTGGTCACAAGATGTTTCCTTGATTCTGAATTTTCGAATGTCGCCAGTACAAATTGAACTGCAGCAATATACAGCACCGGTAAAGATCAGTGACATTGTATCAAAGTGGACACGAAAAAAATGCATAATGACTTAGGTGCCTATAGAGAGTCGCGTACGATTCCTTACCGAAAGAGAAAGTCAGGAAACTCTTGATGCGTCATCTAGAACCATTAAGGTTTTGATTGGACAATCAAGTCTTAATCGAAATCAGAAGTCTAGGAGATTGATTTGCTTAACCGCCAACAATGTCGCGAGGCCGATGCTAAAGCAATTCAATCCTTTGGAATTCCGAGTCTTGTCTTGATGGAAAATGCTGGCCGAAGTTGTGTGGAGTCCCTAGTTTGGCACAGCCATCATCGCCCGCGAGATCAACATGCAGTCGTTGTACTTTGTGGACCGGGAAACAACGGAGGTGACGGATTTGTTATTGCACGGCACCTCTACAACTTGGGATTCAAAGTAAAGGTTGTTTTGTTCTGTCGCTCTGAAGCTTATTCAGGTGACGCTCGGTTGAATCTTAACGCCCTAGCCTGGTTACGGTTGTCAGTGGTGGAACTGACAGAGAAATGGAGCCAACAAAAAATTGAAAGCGCTTTGGAACGGGTAGGTCGTAAAAAGACAACTTGGATCGTGGATGCTTTGTTGGGTACGGGAGCGAAGGGACAGCCAAGGAATCCAATGGATAGAGCGATCGAAGTTGCGAATCAACTGAATTCAAAGAGACTCGCAGTAGATATTCCTACTGGGCTTGATTGCGATACGGGCGAACCCGAATCAACAACGTTTCGCGCAGATCTGACATGTACATTTATCGACACGAAGGTTGGGTTCGAGAATCCGAATGCAAAACCTTACCTGGGCGAAGTCTTGATTGAGGGAATTGGAGCACCGAAGGAAATTGTTGGTGCATCGTGACGGGCTAATCGGCGGCTTGTTTCTCGCCTTCCAAGTCTTTCCATTTCATCGCTCGTTGAAGCGGTTCAATTCGAAGAACAACTTCTCCGTTTTGAAAAATTCGAACGGTGCCGCTCGATTGGCTAACAATCACGGCGATGGCTTTTGTGTTTTTGCTGATCGCCGCGCCAGAAAAATGTCTTGAACCCAGGCCTTGCGTCATCGTAAGTTCAACGGGCGAGGTATCAATAATTCGAGCCGAGCCTTCGACGGTTCCATCTGACGCAATAATGAACATGCCATCAAGCTGCGCGATTTCCTTTAAGCCTTCGCGGACCTTGTGGTCAAAAATGTTGCGTTCTTTTCGCGTGTATCCTTTGACCATGTCGAAACCGCCTGGGCGGCTTTCGTCGACGACTTTTCGGTGGTCACCCACGACGAACATCGTTCCAATTGGTTTGCCTTCTCGGCCCTCACGACCGATTGCAACAGCCAAATCCACGACGGTCTTGAGCGTATCAAGTGGGACCTTCGTTTTTAGTTTTCTCAAATCCCGAGCGGTCAGTCTTCCCAAGCGTTCGGTCAGCTTAAGGACGCTGACGGTGTCGATGTTTTCAGTATCAAAGCCACTGTAAACCGCGACGATTGTCGAGCCGGACTTGATGATTTCAGAGGCAACACTGGCAAGGACAGCTTGGGTTAGCTGGTTTTGAACGGACGCCTCGGGCATTTCCAAATGGATTGAATTTAGCTCAACTTTTTGAGCGGCTTCATGAATCGCTTCGTCGTGAGTGGCGACAACCAATACTCTGCTTACCGCCTTTTTTTTCAGCCGAGCCCAGTCCGTCGGTTTTTCAATCAGTACCAGAAGCGCGTCAGCCTCGGCGGCCTTGGCGAGTTTAATTCCGGCGTCAACAAACGAAAAAAACGCTTTGGTGTTGTTCCTGGGTGGCGTCATTGAAAACGTCTTTCGTCGACTCAGACTCTGTCAAGCGAGCTGTTTCCAACTCGGATGCCATGATTGGAAGATAGAAATGGAGCGATACCTAAATTTAAGGTGCGCAGCAAAAAGTGACAAGCACCAATGTCGGGAACTCGACCTTGATTCGCTCGAATATAAATGCCGTATCCTGCGCGGCAGCACGACGTCACACTTGTTGGCCGAAGGGATCAGCCTGTTACCGAAAGATTGAATCGGTGTTCGTGTTAAGCAGGTTTTCAGCGACTCCGGAATTGCCTTCTGGCAATGAAGGCAAATCATTAGGGCGCATTTGATCGGGTGTTGTGTTTTGCACGTACTGTTGCCAAGCTGAAATGTCTCGCCCGAATTGTTCGCCTGTTACTCTTCCGAGAGATTCGGCTGCTCGAAGTTGTAACGCTGGGTTACGATCATCGAGGGCTAACGCGATCGCGGAAACGGCTTTTTGACCAGAAAAATTGCCCAACGTTCGGGTCGCAGCCAAGCGAACGTCGATGTCGGTATCGCTTCCAATCATCTGTTGAAGATGAGGAATGGCGGTATCAGGTGGCAAATTCCCCCAAGCTTTAATGGCTTCGATCCGAATGTCAGAAGTGTGGTCCTGTGAGGCGTCGACCAATGCCTTGACGGCGGCAGGGCAATCAAGCTGACCAAGCAATTTGACTGAATGGATTCGCAAAAGAAGCACGTGGTCTCGGTAAAGCACTTCAGCCAGCTCTTGAGCAACTCGCTGTTGGTCTTCCAAAGGACCGCCAATCGCGGCATCCACGGACTCGGTCATCTTCCGTTTTCGGGCGAACAGAGAATCGGCGATCTGCTCTTCGGCGGCCCATTGCTTTTGTGCCCAGGGAGTCATTTTCCCAGCCCGCCAAAATGGTCCCTCAGCACAACCAAGTGAACAAATCGTAATCGCGAGCGCGAAGAGAAACGAAAGTTGGCGAATGGTTAGGGCAGGCATAGGATTTCCCGAATCGAGATTCAACGCAGAGATTTTCGGGACTTTAGCAAACCGATTTGGTGCGCTGTAGGTCAGCTTAAGGTTGCTAGCAGTCATCGCGATTCAGTTGGAATGTAGAACAGTTGTCCTCAACTGTTATGCAGCAAGATCTGCAGCATGGTCTGGAAAGAAAGAAAAGGAAATCAGAAGGGCCAGCGCATCACCTTTCTGTGGCTATCGACTGTCTTGACCAAAGAGGAAAATCCAGTCAGGAAAGTTAATCAGGAATTGTGAGAGGCGGAATGGCGATAGGAACAGTTGAGGACAACTGTTCTACACTTAACCAAAAAAAAGGCGTCCCGAATTCGGAACGCCTTTGAGTTTCTAAGATTAAAATCTTGCCGGAACGCCAGTCCATCAGCCTGAACGCCAGTCGATCAGCGAATTGCCACTCGACTAGCTTACACGCGACTGGTCGCTTGGTGTGCTTTCGATATGTTTCGGTGGAGCAATGTTGGCTTTGCGGCCTTTCTTGTCCTCGTCGTAGTACTTTCCACCGCCAGTTCCATATCCGTAGCCATACCCATAACCATTGTACGAGTATCCGGCTCGGTAAGCACCGTAAGTGTATTGGCTTCCATATCCAGATTGAGCACCGACTCCGTTGACAACCAAGCCGATGCACGTGGCACCGAGATTGGAAATCATTTCAGTCGCACGCTCTGCACTGACGCGAACGTTTTTCTTAATTCGCAAGCAAAGAATGACGCCATCAACACGAGCTGCGATCGGGCAAGGATCAGTCACTGCCAAAAGTGGCGGAGTATCAATGATCACGAAATCGAATTCTGCTCGCATCTCTTCAATCAAGACTTTCACCTGAGGTGAAGAACTCAATTCAGCCGGATTGTTTGGCTTGGCACCACAAGGCATCACGGTGAGGCCTTCAATCTCTTCGCATTCGTACATCACGTCACGCCATTGAGATTGGCCACTCAAGACCGTTGCGAATCCAACCTTTGAACTGATTCCAAAAGTTCCGTGCTGCCGAGGTCGACGCATATCCGCATCGACTAACAAAATTCGTTTGCCGGATTGGGCAATTGAAACAGCAAGATTCGAAGCCAACGTCGACTTACCATCACCTGGTGTTGGGCTGGTTACCTGGATCACCGAGTGATTCTTACCTTGCGTATTAAAGTACAACGCGGTTCTCACGGCTCGGAATGCCTCCGAGACCTGAGATTTCGGGCGATGGTAGGTACAAACGATTGGCTCGATTAACGAGTTTTCGACCAGATAGCGTTTGCTTTGCCCGATGACAGGAACGTGTCCGATTAGCGGAACGTTCAATTGTTTCATGATTTCATCAGGGTTATGGAAAGTCTTGTCGGCCAATTCAACGAGGCAGCCAAGTCCGAAACCTGCGAGAGATCCAAGGATTCCGCCAATGCCCAAGATGATTGCAAGGATCGGCCAAATTTCTTTGCCATGAGTCGCGTTTTGAAGATGCTGGAAATGAAAGCCTTCTTGACGAGTGTTGTTGTCACCCGAATCAGCTTCAATCAAACGTCTTTCTGCGGCTTGGATAAATTCACGAACACCAGCCATTTGAAGCTTAATGTCTTCAACGCGACGCGTTACGTCACGAATTCGTCCGGCTTCTTCGGCATGCATTGCCATCTTTTTCGAGTTGACGTCGATCCGAGTACGCAGGTCACTAATCAATTGGTTTTGCTTGGTTACATATCGTTGCAAAACGACTTCTGGTTCCACACTTGTATCAGCAATTTGATCCGACGTGCCGTTGATGTTCGCTGCCAAGTCGTCTTTCCAACGCTGGATCTCATCGCGGAGAACTTTGACTTGATGGTGTCCAGGACCAAGTCGTGTCGAAACAATTCGTTCTTCCGTTTCCAGTTCACGAATCTTATTCTCAATGTGAGAATTGTCTCGTTCCATTTTTTCGTCGCGAGTACCATCATCAATCAACTTACGTTGTTCCTTCAGGTTCCAAACGGCGTTTTCAATGGCTTCACCACCACTTTGAAGAGCAACCAACGCTCGATCGTAATCTTTGGATAGCAGGCTAATCTCGTCCTGGTCTTTTTGGAGGATGCTTCGCAAATCACCGACCGCAACCTGGTGCAAGTTCAAGTCGTGTGAGGAAACGACGATCGATTGATTCTCAAGGTGAGCCGCGTCGAGTCGTTTTTGAAGAGACGTGTATTCGTCGTCGAACTTCTTCTCAAGCTCTCTCAGTAACGTAGTTACTTTGGTGGTTTTAGTTTTATATTGATCTTCTAGATTTGACTCATAAGTCGCAATTAGATTGCTAAGAATCATTTGCGCGTCTTCTGGATCCTTGCTCTTAAAAGTCAGCTCGTAAAGAATCGGTTCTTCACGGTTCTGCTCTACTAGCAAATTGTTGCGGACTTCATCCACCACATCGGACTGACCAATGCCCTCGAAAGATCTCAAGTTGTTCAGCTTGTTTTCATTCAAACATCTAGCAACGATGTTCGGTTGACCAATGAGTTGATCGTGTCGAACCATCATGTCCGTCGCACCTGGCATGATACTTCGATCGTGCGGTGACATCGGGATGTAAAGAGGGTCTTTGGGTTCGATCTTAACCCGCGCGACACTCTCGTAGATGGTTTCACATTGCGCGTCGTAAAGCGCACCTAACGCCATGCCAGAGACAAGGCCTAGAAACACCAACCACTTGCGGCGGTTGAGGACGCCCCAAAAATCGAAACTTGAGTCAGGTTGCTGTTCGCCGGGAGCTGCAAAGATATAAGGTGCTGGCTGGCCAGGCTGATGAGGGAGCGAGTCCACGGATAATCCTCCGAAGTACAGCGATGGTGTAAACTCTTACCGACTTCAACGGCAAGAGCTCCAATTCCAAAGAATGGTTTATCTCGGGAATTCAGAAACAAAGTGGGTTTCAATTGATAAGCTTTTTCCGTTCGCTTCATCAGAACCCACTATATCACCTTCTTCGTCAACCTCAAGGATCTAGATGTGCGCCAATTTGGGTTTTTACGGTTCAAAGGTCGTTGTTTCCGTCACAATATGATGCTTTGGAAGAGTTGGCACTTGATAAAACAGGGAGCGGAATCCGGTAGCAGAAGCGACAGCAATCAAGTTGGCTTTGGCGTAAAAATGAGTCACGTAAAACGCGAACAATGGCGATCCTTGATTGAGTTTGACGATTAGGTTGTGACTGGCGTCTTCAGAAGTTTTTCTTGTTGGGCAAACGATACCTTATGTTCGAATTTCGCGATGCGACTGATTGAATTTGTCCTAGACAGTTGGCTTTAGATCGGCGCCGCCACTCGAAACGTTCGTTTAAGCTTGCTACATTTCTGGTATGTCAAAGACTCCAATGATGCGCCAGTACGATGAAGCCAAACAGGCTTGTGGTGATGCCCTGCTTTTTTTCCGAATGGGCGACTTCTACGAGCTATTTCACGACGACGCCAAAGTCGCCGGCAAGGTGCTCGGCCTCAATGTGACCAGTCGCGATAAATCTAAATCCGTCCCCATGGCGGGCTTCCCCCATCATCAGCTTGATTCCTATCTGGGAAAGCTGATCAAGCAAGGCTATCGCGTCGCGGTTTGCGATCAAGTCGAAGATCCTAAAACGGCCAAGGGACTCGTCAAACGCGAAGTCTCTCAGATCGTTTCGCCGGGAACGGTTACCGATCAAGCGCTCCTTGATCCGGCAGTCAGTAACTATCTCGTCGCCGTTCTCCCTGAATCAACAAAGAAGAAAAAATCCACGAAGAAAGAGTCGGAGCCATTCAATCCGTCGAACCAACGATTTGGTGTCGCTTGGGCTGAAATCTCAACCGGACGTTTTTACGCGACGTCGGTTCTGCAAAACCAGTTGACCGATTTGCTGGCTCGATTGGGTGCCTCAGAAATCTTGGTTCCGGATCGGTTTAGTGAATTCGACAAAGAGCAATTCCCAAGCGCCATGGTGACGCGTCGACCTGATTGGAGCTTTGGAGTTCAGACGGCAGAAGAGTTGTTGATGAAGCAATTCAAAGTCGCGTCGCTCGATGGATTCGGCTTGATCGAATTTGGCGAAGTCGCCGTCGGTGCGGCCGGCGCGATCCTCGAATACATTCGCGAAACGCAGCGTGCTTCGCTTGAACACTTCGATCGAATCCAAGCCTATCGTCAAAGTAGTTTTGTCGAGATTGATTCGGCGACATGGCGAAGTCTTGAGATTAGCCAAACGATTCGAACCGGCGAACGCGATGGATCGCTCTTTGGTGTGATCGACCGCTCGAAAACACCAATGGGCAGTCGCCTGCTCGGTGAGTGGCTGGCGAATCCCTTGACTGAACTCGGTGCGGTAACCTATCGCCAGGATGCAGTTCAGGAGTTTTGCGATCAGCAAACTTTACGAAACGAAATTCGAGATTACCTCAAGGGAATATTTGATCTTCAACGCTTGCTCGCGCGAGTCGCGACAGGACGTTCCACTCCGCGTGATTTGGAAAACATTTGCAAAACACTGGCCGCCGTGCCTTCGCTCAAAGCAAAACTGACGGGTCGCAAAAGTAAATGGCTTCAGCAACTCGAAGCCGATCTTGATTTGTGTGCTGATTTAAGGGCCGAGCTGGAAAACGCTTTGGCTGATCCTTGTCCTGTTCAAATCAAAGATGGAAACTTCATTCGCGAAGGCTTTGACAAGAAGCTTGACGAATTGCGAAAGCTGGCTGCCGGTGGGAAGCAATGGATTGCCCAATACCAACAGAAGATTTGTGAAGAGACTGGAATCCCAAGCCTCAAAGTCGGCTTTAATAAAGTCTTCGGCTATTACCTTGAATGCACGCACACGCATCGGGACAAGGTTCCTGCTGATTTTATTCGCAAGCAAACGCTCAAGAACGCAGAGCGTTTCATCACACCAGAATTGAAGGAATACGAAGAGAAAGTTCTTTCGGCTGATTCAAAAGCGGATGAGCTTGAGCTGAAATTGTTTGACGAACTGAGACAATTGGTCCGTGCCCAAACGGCTCGACTTAAGTCAAACGCGGAAATCATCGCAACGCTTGATGCGATTTCCGGATTGGCTCAATTGGCGGTTGAGCAGAATTACAGTCGCCCTACGATGACCGAAGACAGCATCACAAGCATCATCGAAGGTCGGCATCCTGTCCTCGACGTCATTGAACCTCTTGGGGCGTTTATCCCTAATGATTCAAGAATCGACGAAGAAAATGGATTTTTGCATTTGATTACCGGTCCTAACATGGCTGGTAAAAGTACTTACATTCGCCAGGTCGCTTTAATCAGTTTGCTTGGGCAGATTGGAAGTTTCGTGCCGGCTAAATCAGCGACGTTGGGTATGGTCGACAAGATCTTCGCTCGGGTTGGAGCCAGCGATGAATTGTCTCGAGGTCAGTCGACGTTCATGGTCGAAATGACTGAGACCGCGCGGATCCTCAACACGGCGACATCGCGCAGTCTCGTTATTCTTGATGAAATTGGTAGAGGTACGAGTACCTATGATGGCGTTTCGTTGGCTTGGGCGATCGTCGAATTTCTACACGATCAGCTTGGTTGCCGAACGTTATTTGCAACGCACTATCACGAATTGACGGAGTTGGAAAAAGACTTCAAAGGCGTCGCCAACTTCAATGTCGCGGTTCGAGAATGGGATGAGAAGATCGTCTTTCTCCACAAGATCGTGCGTGGTGGAGCTGATAAGAGTTACGGAATCCACGTTGCTCGATTAGCGGGTGTACCAAGTTGGGTGAACCGACGGGCAGAGCAGATCCTTGAGAAACTTGAATCCAGCGGTGATGTCGAAGCGAACAAAGAAGCGATCAAATCATCAAGCGAAAGTAACCGTCGTCCCGGCGGCGAAATTCAAATGACTTTGTTCGGCGCCGCAACGCATCCTCTGGTCGACAAGATCAAGGCGCTCGATGCAAATCAAATGACACCCATCAAAGCGCTTCAAGTCCTGCACGAATGGCAGTCAGAACTCAAAGAGGAAAACGGTGAAGATGCGGACGCCATCGAAAGCGCTGGTAACGCTAACGAATCAGCCAAAGTCGCGTCCAACCGCTCTTGATACGTCCTGTCCGATCAACGCCGTTCAGTGCGTGGTATCGCATTGCCGTTCGAATTAACCGGTTCGAATTAACCGGCTCGTAGTAACCCGATTTATCGGGTTGGCCGCTCCAATAGAAGTATGCAGCTATTTTAGATGTGCCGAGAAAAAGCGTGTAACCGTTTTCCAGAAAAAGAAATCTGGTTTGTTTTCAAGTCGCAGCGCCAACGCCAATGAACTGCTGATACCAATCAAAATGCAGAACTTCGTCCGAGTAGATTTTGCTCATGTGAAGCAAGCAGGTGAAAACAAAAAAGGAGTTGGTCGTAAGCCGGGTCTTGTAACTGGCTTGCGCCAGCGACGATCATTTATCTAGGCGAGCCATTGCTGACACGCTCAAGCAGCCTACCCGAAAG
>CAYMFZ010000052.1:0-6964 GCA_964389585.1 uncultured Pirellulaceae bacterium
CGATCTCTTCGTCGGTGACGTCGCGACTCCGGGCGATGTCCTCTTCGTGCCACAACAAGTAGTTAAAACTATGCTGTTGGCAAATTGTCTTTTGAATTCCACGATAGGAATTGTCGACCGGCTGTTGGTGCCAAAGTGCAACCGTTTCCGTTTGAAGCTCGATTATCTCACTGACTTTGATCATGGGTCCGTCCAGATGATTATGTCCATTGGTGTTCGTCGTTCGAAGATTCTAGGTGTTAATGAAAAACTGGCCCATGCCGATTGGCCGAATTCGCCCTCAAGATTCACGGTTTTAGAGAGTTTGCTTCGTGTTGATTGTCAGTCGACGTTGGATTGGGTGAGCTTGTGACGTATGATGGAGCAAGCGGTAAAGCGACGTTGATGGGCAAACACAAACGGCATTTCGTCGCTAGCAATAAAGGAAGATTCAGAATGGCTGACCAACATCTAACTCAGCAAAATCAATTGGACGGATCGGATCAGTTGCGTTTTTCTATAAGATTCGCGTTCGTGTTCGGTGTTGCGATGTTGTGTACGGGACTTGTTCACAAAAACTGTCTAGCGATTCAACTTCAAGAAAACCCTCTACGTTTCAACCAGGCTGCAATTCAGGATTCGAAAGTTGATACAGACGCCAACTCGGCGAACCAGCTCGAACCAGCGGTGAAACAAATTGATGAACCAGTCAATGGAAAGGCCGGTCAAGGGGTTCCCCAAGCCATTCCTCAAATCAACGGCCAAGCGAAATTCGATCAGGAGGCGGCCTTCACCTACCTAAAAGAGGTCTGTGGATTTGGCCCACGCTTTAGTGCTTCACCGGGCATGAAGAAGCAGCAGAAGTACATTCAAAAGCACTTTGAGGACATTGGCGGCCAATACTTGACCCAACCGTTCATGGCCAACAGTCCTTTTAACGGCAAGCAAGTCAAGCTTTACAACCTGATGGTTCGTTGGCATCCGGAACGAACCAAACGCCTGTTAATTTGCTGCCACCACGACACTCGTCCTTTCGCCGACGCGGACAAACAAAATCCAAAGGCGGCCTTTATTGGGGCTAATGACGGAGCAAGCGGCGTTGCGTTGCTTTGCGAGTTGGGCAAACACATGGGAGGCTTGGCGGGCGAATACGGCGTTGATTTTTGTTTCTTTGACGCCGAAGAATTTGTGATCGTTCGCCAGCGCGATCCAATGTTTTTGGGTTCGAACTATTTCGCTCACTCCTATGCCAACGGCAAAATTCCTTGGCGATATGAAAAAGCGATTCTTGTGGACATGGTGGCGGACAAAGATTTGCAGTTGTTCATGGAGGGTAACAGTCTGCACTTCGCCAAAGCACATACCCAAGACATTTGGGCGCTTGCCAATCAGATGGGCGTCAAAGAGTTTTTGCCACAAGAAAACAAACGGTTTATTCGTGACGATCATCTTCCGCTTAACGAGATCGCAAAAATTCCTACCTGCGACATCATCGACTTTGACTACCCAAATCCCAAAGCAGGCAATAAGTTCTGGCACACGCGAGAAGACAAAGTCGAAAACTGTTCGGCAGAGTCGCTGGGTAAAGTTGGATCGGTAGTGTTAGAATGGATTCGAAAACAATGAGAAACTAGCTAGATTGATTCCGTAAAACGGCAAGATTGAATTGCAAGACATCATTCAAAACCTTGACTCGATATTTAGAGTTGTACAATCGTTTGGCACAAATGATTGGCCTACTCCAAGTCTCGTTGGCGCCTTCGAATCAATTCGAAGCTACACGTTGGCGCTGGGTATTGGTGGGATCGCGGGCGGAATCTTGTTGTTCATCAATCACAAGAAGTTCCTTGATCAACAGCTCGCAAGTGACGCCAATGATCGAGTGAAGTCTTTTGAGATGCGAAAGTTTCGTCGGCGCACGATCGCCAGTGCGATGATTACTTCTGCCGGTACGATGATGGCGGCGCTCTACTGGGTGACGGACGTGAAAGTCTTTTCGATTTTCATCTTGATGATTTTGTCGCTGTTAGTCGGCATTCTTGGCGTTGCCTTTTTCGATTTGTTTTCTGTCGGAATTCAACAAATCGCAACACCGGATGAGCGATCACAGAAAGCGATGATTGAAGAGTATCTGAAAAATCGCGAAGAGAATTCAGAGAATGGGCCGCCCGCCGAATAGCACGTCACGTCTGATTGAGGAGCAACTAACGACTGGCAATAGTCGCTGACCACTAGGTGGTCAAAGCGTTTTTCGGAAGCGGGAAAATGCAACAATTGCATTCGACGATTGAAACCTACTCAACGTCTTCATATTCTTCTTCGTCGTAGTCTTCGTCCTCGTACTCATCGGCTTCTTCTTCGTCGTCATATTCCTCTTCTTCCTCTTCGTACTCGGCATCGTCGTCGATGTCCTCGTACTCCTCTTCGTCTTCATACTCATCGGACTCGTATTCTTCATCCGATTCGAGTGAAACTTCATCCTGTGGAATGGAATCAACTTCCTCTAGCTCTTCCTCCTCAGCGATCTCTTCCTGCTTTTTCTTTCGTTTCTTTGGTGCGAAAGAAACATTTGCCGAAAGGTGCGTCTTCTGCCCAGGCTCAATGCGCTCAAGTTTTCTTGGCTTAAGGGTTACGGTTGGCTCTTCGGGCTTCGTTTCGATCGCGGCTTTTACTTCATCTGGAGTTTCGTCGATCCAATCTTCGTCGTTAACTGGATCCGGGTCGCCCGCTTGAATGTTGGCCCATTGCTCCTGAGTCATCATGACTTCGCGAGCTTTCGAACCATTGTACGGACCGACGTAGCCGTCTTCGGCCATGAAGTCGATTAATCTCGCCGCTCGACCGTAGCCGATTCCCATCGCACGTTGAAGCAACGAGCAACTTCCGCGTTGAGCCTCCACGATGACAGAGATCGCTTGCTCGTACAGCTCGTCACGATTCTCAAGCTTCTTCGGCGTGTCGTCTTCTGCTTCGTCATCATCAGATTTGACTTTGATGTTCACCAATTCATTGACGAAATTCTGCTCGCCTGTACTCACGGTCTCAGTGATGTGGTCAATTTCGTTGTCGCTCAGGTAAGTTCCCTGGCCTCGCAGCAAGTTGCTTGAACCCTTACCAAGAAACAGCATGTCGCCCAAACCAAGCAGCTTGTCAGCTCCGTTGTCGTCTAACACAACGCGGCTATCCATTTTGGACGCCACTTGGAACGAGATTCTCGCCGGCAAGTTCGACTTGATCAAACCAGTGATAACATCGACGGTCGGTTTCTGCGTCGCAAGGATCAAGTGAATACCAACGGCGCGACTTTTTTGAGCGATACGAATAATATGTTGCTCAACTTCTTTGCCCGCCGTCATCATCAAGTCAGCCATCTCGTCGGCGACGATTACAATGAACGGCATGTTGAGAGGGATTGCGGATCGCTCTGCTTCGGTTTGCGGGTCAAGACGCTCGACTAATTCTTCTTCACCGAGCTGGTTGTAGCTAGTCACGTGGCGAACGCCAGCTTTGGCGAGCCACGTGTAACGCTCGTCCATTTTCTCACAAGCCCAAGCAAGAATGGCTTCGGCCTTTCGCATGTCGGTGACGACGGGGTGCATCAAGTGCGGAATCCGTGCGTAGCCACTTAGTTCGACCATTTTCGGATCGATCAGCAACATGCGAACTTCGTCTGGCCGCCGCGTCATCAAGATGGACGAGATAATCGCATTGAGACAAACCGATTTACCGGTACCCGTACGACCAGCGATCAAAAGGTGAGGAAGCTCTGCTAGGTCCGCCACCAACGGAGCACCAACGGCGTCGGCTCCAAGGAACAACGGGATCTTCATCTTCTTGATTTCTTTGTCGCTTTGTTCCATCAACTGTCGTAAGTGGACGACCTGTCGATTTTCGTTGGGAACCTCGACGCCGACCGAGTTCTTGCCGGGAATCGGCGCGACGATACGGACGCTTGGGACACGCATCGCGATCGCCAGATCATCAGCCAGTGACGTGATTTTGTTTAATCGCAGGCCAGGCGCAAGTTCAATTTCATATTGAGAAATAACCGGACCGGTTTCGATTTCAACAACGCGAACGTCGTAGTTGAACTCTTTGCAAGTCTTTTCAAGGATCTCAGCTTTTTGAAGTGCGTCACGTTTCTGGCGTTCGAACGGAACGTCTTTGCCTCGATCCAACATTTCGAGGTTGGGCAGTTCGTAGTCGGCTAAGTCTTCGTTGGAGACGGCTTCATTGAGTTGGCTGATGACCAATTCGCGCTCGGTTGGCGGCTTCTCGGGCGCAGGCTTCTTGCGCGGCATCTTGAAATGCGGTTTGGGAATTAGCGGAGCGACGGCAACGACTTCATCTTTTTCTTCCTCTTCTACTACATCTGTTTCGGCTTCGGCCGCAGCGGAAATTTTGATGGTGGTCGGCTCATCTTCTTCGTATTCTTCTTCCTCGTACTCTTCTTCCGTTTCGTCGTCCAGTTCGGCGGCGGTTTCGTCAGCCTCTTCTTCTGATTCTTCTCGGTCGCGGCGACGGAATCGAATCGTGCGCGGAGCCTCTTCGTCGAGTTCCTCTTCTTCCGGATCTTCGAATTCTTCAATGTCGTCTTCAGCGAGAGCAGAATCCGAATTCGTGCCGTTGAACCAACTGACGAACCCATGGATCAAGCCAAATGGCAGCACCGCAGTGGCCGCTACAATCGCTGGTGAAAACGCCAATCGACCTGCCTTGAAGACCAGGTGCTCAGTCCACATCATCATGCCGGTGGTCAACAACGACACGGTGATGATCATGCTGCCAACGCTACCCAAATAGTTGCCGAGAATGCCGTTTCCTAACGCACCCAAATAACCACCTGGTCCAATCAGCGGACTGAATAGTCGATCAGGTAGAGTCATTGTGGCCAGAGTGGTGAGGCCAATTAGCGAAAGAGTCCAGCCAGCGGTTTTCAGCCAGGGAGCCTGAACCGATTGGCGTTTGAACAACGCAATTTCCATCGCGATCAAACCAATCACGAGAAAATAAGCTCCAACGCCCAGCGTGTTGATCAGCATGTCCGCCGTCCAAGCACCAAGTCTTCCGCAGGCGTTTTTGAATTCGTCGTGCGGAGGAAAGTGCAATTGGTCCGGTTGGTAAATCTTGTTCAGAAGCGTGGATGCGTTGTAGGCAGGATCGGCCGGATCAAATGTTGCCAGCGCGGCAACGAGAAAGACAATGGCGGCGAGCAAGCCGACTGCGATGATGTCGTTGTGAATTTTTCGTTCTTCGGACATTGGTGTGACCATTCGGTTTCCAGCAAACAATGCGGTGCCAGTTTCCGCGGCTATCCATGCCAATCCACGTTCCTTCGTGGCCACTGAATCAATATGCAGTGGTCCAACATCTCTATCGTCACCCCACGTCAAAGAATTTGCTGGCGACGTTTTCTGAAGAATTGTTTGCGCAACGTATTTGATTGCTTCAAATCACAGAATGATTGCGATCAGCTTTATCGGATCGGCAGACAACCAAGCAACCACCAAATTCCCCCGCTCGTAGTAATCGCATTTATGCGGTTCTGCCCGCTTCAGCGGTAACGAACTCTGCGTCTTTACGACTCTGCGTGAGAAAAATACGAATGTCTCACGCAGAGTCGCAGGCTGTTACAATTTTGTGGGTAATCATCTGTTTCGTAATCACATCCACTTTCGAAAGTAGAAAATGGTCTCAAATCCAACACGACGTTCAGCACTAAAGATCATGACTGCGTCTACAGTTGCAATTCCGTCACTCACGAATTTTGAAAATCTGTTTTCTCATCAAGAAGAGCAGCTTAAACCAAGCATCGAAGAATCCATCGCATGGTACGACGTTTCGAAGTGGCGTATTGAAGGTAAGGGTTGGGCGGAAACGTTGAAGCCATTCGATCGTTTACCAAGCAAAGCCGAAACGATGGTCAGGCCAGCCGTTTGGAATCTCAGTCGCAACTCAGCAGGAATGAAAACAGATTTCTTAACCAACTCGAACGAAATTCGCGTTCGTTACCGATTGAGTAATGCACGAATTGCGATGCCTCATATGCCGGCCACTGGCGTGAGCGGCGTCGACCTTTACGGCCGCGACGCAGACGGAAAATCGCGTTGGGTCAACGTTACCCGACCCACAAATCAAGATGTTTCGATGACAATTGCGAACGGCATCGACGTACTACCCAATGAAGCTGCAAGAGAGTTTTCCTTGTACTTGCCTCTGTACAATGGTGTCGAAAAATTGGAAATCGGCGTGCCGGAGAAATTCGATTTCAAACCGATGGTCGCTCGGGAAAAACCGATTCTGTTTTACGGTACGTCAATCATGCATGGCGCTTGTGCGTCGCGACCGGGTATGAGTATCTCAGCGATTCTCGGTCGTCGATTTGATCGACCGGCGATCAATCTTGGATTTTCTGGTAATGGAAAGATGGAACTTGAGTTGGCCAAGTTGATTGGCGAACTTTCTCCGGCAGCGATTGCCATTGATTGCCTTCCAAATATGAACGCGAAATTGGTCGGAGAACGAGCCATTCCATTTGTGTCCAAAGTCCGCGAACTTCTACCAAAGGTTCCAATTCTCCTGGTTGAAGATCGGAACTTTACCAACTCAAGATTTTTCGCGAACAAACGAAAGTTCCATCAGGCAAATCAAGCGGTCTTGAAAAAGGCTTTTCAACAACTCAAGCCGAATGTCGAAAGACTCTGGTATCTCGAAGGGGCTGATTTACTCGGGGACGACGGAGATGGAGCGACCGATGGATCCCATCCCAATGATCTGGGGATGATGCGTTACGCCGACGCTTACGAAGTCGAGTTGAAGAAGATGCTGAGCGAATAGTGCAAGCGTTGATTGGGCAAAGACACCGGTTAGTCTTGATCAGAAAAACTAGCCTGTCGTTGGCTCTGCCCGATCACACGACACTTTGCCAAGTAAAGTTCCACTACTGACTTTTGCATAAGTCAACGAATTGTAACAGCGAACTGCT
>CAYMFZ010000052.1:6974-14763 GCA_964389585.1 uncultured Pirellulaceae bacterium
ATCCACTACTGACTTAGACACGAACTGCTCTTACCGTGGGTAAAATTCGACTTCACAATCAGGGTGGGAGGCTATGAACTTTTGCAGGGCTTTATCAAAAGGTGACAGTTTTATCTTGTCTCCACGATGAAAGTTTGTTGGACTGTAAATGCTGAATACGCGCAGTTTCCGAAGTGAGCGATTGCTGTTCAATGCACTCAATTCAGCTTCTGACATCGGCTCGACCTGAAGTCCCAGAAGACTAGAAGACGAAGCAATAGTCTCCAATTGAGTTTCGTTTGCCGCTGAAGTTACTCCTGTGCGATTGACAATCTGTAAGAATTTCATGCGGCTTAGTTTTTCCAGGCTCTCTTCTGGAAGCTGACAGTCGTAAAAAGTAATCGCTTCAAGTGACTCAAACTGACCAATGTTCTCCAGGAAAAATCGTAAGCCGAGTGGAGTGGCTCCGTCGATTCGCAGTAATCTAACACTGGTCAATTCATTGGCGACCTTCGATATCGTCACCAATTGGCTGTCGCGATTCGCAGTCAAGTAAACTAGCTGATTGTTTGGTTCCGCCTTAATTAGCTTTGGGGAAACGAGCCCAACCCAGTGGGGTAAGTGCTCGTTCGATGCTTTTGTTTGTTTGACATTTTCTAAGCCCCAACATCGGAGGTTGGAGTTGAGCTGTGAAAGTTGGCCAATTTGGACGCCGGCTTCCTGCAACTTGAGCGTGGCACTGCGTTCTCGTTGGGCATTGAGAAGAGGCTGGATGGTGATGACAATGAACAGCGCGACGCAGCCAGTTGCGATGAGAAGTGATCGAATCGAAAACTTTCGACCTCGATAAAGAACTGAGACTAACCCCACGATCAACGGAAGCACCGCACCGCTTCCGGCTACGATCATTGTCGTGCCGTCCCAGCCTGCGGTTAGCAATATCGCAAACAAGGCTAGCTCAAAAATGACTATTAGCACCCAAATGACCATTCGGATTTTGGGCCAAGGATTCTTTCGTTGATCAGTTTTGTGGATTGCAGATTGCATCAACGACAATCATAGCCGAATTAAAGTTCGACATCCAATTGTCAAACGGTGGCGTTGGTTGGGAGTTCAGCTCAAAGTCGAAATACTAATGGCTGTCCCTAACCAAGATGTTGGATCAACGGTGAGCCGAAGTCGCTAGATACCGTAAGGCACCGGGCTTTGCATCGTTCAAGTAAAGTCAATGTTTTCCTTGTTTGCGCGGTCGATTTCCCGTTGAGATAATCACTTGGTTGACTTGCCCGGCCGCTTACGCGTCACGGCTCACAAGTTTGGGACAGGCTCTTAATTTCTACCGCCGCGCTGTGGTCGCGTCGAACGAAGCTCATCCTCGGTCAGTTTGCCGTTTCCGTCTTTGTCAAGAGACTTGAGCGCGGCAACCGCGTTCTCCGTTTCTTCCTTTGAAAGAGAACCGTCTCCATCGGTGTCGACGGCTTTGATAATTGGAAACATCTTGAGCATTTGTTCCATTCGTCTACCTCGGCCCTGCCCGTTGCCACGCGGTTGATTACCCCGCGGATCCGATGATGTTTGTGGGCTGCTTTTTGATTGGGCTCCAGTCTCGACAAGAATGGCTTGCTCCAGCAAATCTGGCTTGAATCCGAACGGTCCTTTGTCACCTGCGTAAGCAATCTTTCCGTCTTTACCAACCAGGTAGAGTCGGTCAGGATGAGAGGCATAGTCAGCGCTTGTTTTGTCGTCGATGTTGTCGAGCAAGGCGGTGACTTTTAGATCTACGTCCGCGATGAATTTACTTGCTACTTCACGTCGTTCTTCTGTCGAAACAGGCTCCTCAACTTGCGTTCTCGAATTCGGACTTTGTCCGTCGATCGCATGGGCTTCTTTGCAGTAGACAAAATAGAATTCAACTTCGTCACTGTATTTATCTTTAAGTTCGTTCAGTTGACCAACTGATCTTACGAACGGCGGTCAGGTGCAACTGCCAAATACCAAAGCGACCGGTTTCTTTCCGGCAAAACTTGAAAGCTTAACGATCTTTGATTCGTCAGCGACTGTCGTTAAAGAGAATTCAGGCGCAACGTCGCCTTTCGCGGGCGCGGCACTTGAGTCTCCGCCTCTTGAACGGCCACCTCGACTATTGCCCTTGGCAGTCCAGTCTTCCGCCGTCAAAACACCGTCCTTGTTCAGGTCAAATCCGTTGAATTTCTCATCGGAGCGATCGTATTCTTCTTTCGTAAGTTTCCCGTCTTTGTTTTTGTCATACTTCTCGGAAAGGAACTTCCAAACACTGGTGGAACTTCCGCGATTTCGTTGGGCGTCTGCCTGATTGGTCATCGAGAAAGTGATCGCTATTGCAATCACCGTAAAACCAAACAATTGAATTTGCGATTTCATCTGCTTCTCCAAGAATCTTGACGGTTGAGCTAATGTAACACGCGAGGGTTACATAGGTTTCGATCAACCTTAAGAGCGATCAACCTTAAGAGCGATCAACCTTAAAGTGAATTCCGCTACCGGACGCGCGTAGCTTCATTCACGAAAAGATTCGGAAGACAGGACTCGTTTTAGCTCGCAAATGCTAGAAAAAAGAAAAATAGTTGTGACTTGGCCTAATGAGCCGAAATTCAGTTGTCAGAAGGCAGTCGGTGCCCCATCTTGTCGCGCTTCGTCGCCAAGTATTTTTCGTTGTGTTCGTTGATCGGAGGCAGAATCGGGACTTGGTCGACCACTTTTAAGTCGAAACCTCGCAAATTGAAGGCTTCTGTTTTCTTTGGGTTGTTGGTCAACAGTCGGACTTGCTCAAGCTCCAAATCCTTAAGAATTTGAATCCCGACTCCGTAGTCTCGCATGTCGGCTTTGTGGCCAAGCGCCTTGTTGGCTTCAACCGTGTCCAAGCCTTCGTCTTGAAGTGCATACGCTTTGATCTTTTCGGTTAGCCCAATCCCGCGGCCTTCTTGCGGAAGGTAAACCAAAACGCCGTGCCCTTCGCGTGCGATCATTTTTAACGCGAGATCAAGTTGATCACCGCAGTCGCAACGAAGCGAGTCGATCAAGTCGCCTGTGAAACAGCTGCTGTGCATTCGAACAAGCGGAGCAAGTTTTTGTTTGTGCGGCTCGCCCATGACGATCGCGATTGGCTCTTGGGTTTCATGTTCGACTTTGTAAGCGACGACTTTGAACATTCCATATTTGGTCGGTAAGTTGGCGACGGCTTGCTGCGAAACGAGTTTTTCGGTGACACGACGGTACGCGATTAAGTCTTCGATGGTGATGATGCACAACTTGTTCTCTTCAGCGATTTCCATCAGCCGATCACGTGTGGCCCGATTGCCGTCCTCGTCAAGGATTTCGCACAGCACGCCCGCGGGAGCAAGTCCCGCCATTTTCGCGAGATCGACGGAGGCTTCTGTGTGACCTGCACGCCGCAGGACTCCGCCCGGTTTCGCCAGCAGCATGTGGACATGACCAGGGCGTTGAAAGTCTTCTGGTTTTGATTTGGGATCGGCGATTGCTCGAACGCAAACGGCGCGCTCTTCGGCGGTAATTCCTGTCTTGGCCGAAATGTGATCAAGCGGTGTGTGGAAAGCCGTTTGGTTGGTTGAGTTGTTGCTTCGATTGTCCACTAGCGGGGTTAGTTGAAGCCTCTCAATGGCGTCGGGCAAGATTGGCATGCAGAAATCACCCCGACCACTCATGATCAGATTGATCGCTTCGGGCGTCGCTTTCTCAGCCGCACAAATGAAGTCGCCTTCGTTTTCGCGAGCCTCATCATCCAAGACAATGACGACCTCACCGCGACGGATTGCGTCGACTGCGTCGGGGATGGTTGAAAAAGACTTTTTCATGATTTTTGTATGGGGCTCAGGCGTTTTGCTTAATCGAATTCTCGTGTGGCTTCTTGTGAATTCATTCTACGTGTTTAGAGGTTTTGAAGAAGAAGTAAAAATGAGTCTGGCCGTTAATTGGGACTTAATAAAGTCTCGATTGGGACTTATTAGAATCTCAGTTGCCTTCTTTTACCGCCTCAAGATCCAACCCGTAAGCTCTGATTTCATATAACGGGCATTCGGGTTTGACGAAGCTTCGAAACTGGCTAACTTGAACGTTCATTCGAGGGCTGCGTTCATTCGACGGCTGATAACTAAGGTTAGATATGATTCAACAGGCAAGACAAACCGCGATTCTGTTCGCAGCCATTAATCTGCTTGCTTGTTTCGAATCACAATCTGTCGGCCAAGTGGCCTCGAACACAAATCAGGGTCTCTTAAGCTCATCAAATCCGATTGAGCAGCAAAGCGTTCGCGATCTGCCTCCCAAGCCTCGTGAGGATGTCGAGCCAAGCAAAAAAAAGAAAGTCTGGCTTGAGTTTCGAAAAAAAGGGGGAGTCGTCTATCGGGGGACGGACGACTACCAAATCAAATGCGATCTCTACATCCCTGAAGGTAAAGGCCCCTTCCCTGCGATCCTTGCTGTTCATGGTGGTGCCTGGCGGCAGGGCACCAAGCTAACGATGTTGCGACACGCGTGGCGAATGGCTGGGTCTGGTTACGTTGTGATGGCGATCAACTATCGTCACGCGCCGAAGCATCCGTTCCCGGCGCAGGTTCACGATTGCAAACACGCGGTGCGATGGATGCGGGCCCACGCAGATGAATACAAAATTGATCCTCAAAGAATCGGCGCCTATGGCTATTCTGCTGGTGGTCACCTGGTTTCAATGCTTGGAACGACAGATTCGAAAGATGGTCTTGATGGTGACATCGAGGAAGGCATGGAAAATTTCAATGCGCGTGTCAAAGCGGTCGTCGCGGGCGGTGCGCCATGTGATTTTGGCTGGCTCGATGACGACTCGAAAGTGCTGAGTTATTGGTTAGGTGGTTCGCGTCAGCAAAAGCCGGAAGTTTTTCGCAGGGCTTCGCCGACGACTTTTGTGACGAAGGATGATCCGCCATTCTTCTTCTACCATGGCGAATCTGATTTGCTTGTGCCGGCTAAATCTTCGCAAAGCCTGCATCAATTGCTGCTAAAGGCCAAAGTTCCCAGTCAGCATTTTGTCTTGGAAAATACCGGGCACCTCGGAGCGTTCAGTGATCTCGATTGGATGGATAAAGCGATTGAGTTTTTTGATCGCCATTTGAAATGAGTTGCGTTCTCGAATTCCCCAAAGTTTCTGGCATTGGTTTGGCAAGATTGTCGTACGAGGATTAAGATTAGGATTAAGAGATTGAGCACGAGCAAATTGACACGTCGATGTTCAGGTAATTTATTCCTAGATACCCTCAACCCGTGAAACTCGAATGCCGCAACTTGAACGCGAAGAATATATCGAGCAGGCTTATCTTTTTCGCGGGCTCAACAATCGCCATGACGCTGAAGATCCCGTTCAAGTCGTCATGAAACATCTACGCGATGAGATTCTTAGTACGACAAAGCTGCCGATGGCGATTGACTTTTTGCTGGCGGAACTCAGCCACGTCGGAACCATGGCGACGGCGATGAAGAAGCTTTCGCATTACTTTGCGCCGTTTCAGACGTTTCTGGTTTCTGCTGCCGAAGACGATGCGGGAAGGTTCGACATGCGACGGGCTTTGCTGATTCTTGAATACGAAGCCCGATACCGCGCTGACAACACAGATCCTATCTCAATGTTCTTTTTCCAATTCGAGACCATCTGTCAAAACCATCTCGACTACGACTACGGTTTGAAAGCCATCGCAGAAGATGACTTATACGATGAGAAGTGGAAGCACTGGATCATGTCGGTTCGACATCGAATCGGAATGGTTGGGCTTGCCGATCTGGTCTACGTCTCGAGTCAGCACTATTTGAATCGACAATCGGGACGAGTTGAATTCGAAGGGCAGGACGTGGAAATGCCGGAGGTTGTATTGTTCGGCGCGAAAGAAGGCCGCATTGCGCTTGCCAATCGAGGCAAGGAACCGATGTATCTTTTCGCCGCGCTTCAACGACAACTTAGTTATCCCGCTGTTCCTAAGCCGAAGAAAAAAGATCCCATCGATGACGTTTTGCCAAAGCTTGTGAAAGCCGTCGAGCGACTCGAAACGCGAATGAAGTTGATGGAGGATGAACAACGCGAAAAAGGAATCGATTTGAGTCAGTTTTACGGTAAATCTGACTAGCCGGTTTCGCTCTGAAATTCGGGCGAAAGTCAACCCCGGCGAAAGTTAAGCGTTGCGGGTTATCCACCCTCGCCCAACGCTGGTTGAGAATGATTTTTCTGAGCCTAAGCTCTTGCTGTCCAAAGGTTTGCGCCCAATTGCCTGATTAGGCTCTAGCACATGTGATCGCCGTAGATAGAATTTGCACTCCGGTTTGAGGGCCCTGAAACCGATCAAGAATTTGGGGCTTATTCAAGTCGTTTTTTGAATACATGACGGTCTCAGTTTTTCAGTTCCTCTCCAACCAAAATTTTGCAGAAAATGTCCCAACGTCGTGATTGCTTAGCGAGTTTAAAAGAAGCCAGTCCTGCTGTGCTTCCGTCGCTCTTGCTTTGTGATTTTGGAAATCTGGAACGGGAGATTGAACGACTCGAAGATGCCGGGGTTGCGGCTTTGCACCTCGACGTGATGGACGGTGTGTTCGTGCCGAACTTTACCTACGGCATGACGATTGTTTCGGCTTTGCGAAAGCTTACCGACTTGCCGTTAGACGTGCATTTGATGATGGTGAAGCCGGAAAAATACATTCAACAGTTTTATGACGCGGGCGCTGACATTCTTACGATTCACGCCGAAGCCACCGATGACGTGCCGAGCCTCTTGAAGCAAATTCGCGAGTTGGGTGCGGGAGCCGGAATTGCGATCAATCCAGATACTCCCGTTAGCAAGATTGCTGATGCGATTGAGTTTGCCGATTTAGTTTTGGCGATGAGTGTTCATGCCGGTTTTGGTGGTCAGTCATTCATCGAGTCGGTTTTGAGTAAGTACGACGAGATTCGTGATCTGCCGGGTGGCAAAGATGTGATCCTGGAGATCGACGGTGGTATCAATGTTGATACGATTGGTGTCGCCACTGAAAAAGGTGCGGAGTTGCTTGTGGCCGGAAGCGCTGTCTTTAAACAAGACGATTACGCGACGGCTATTGGAAATTTGATGTCCCAGGTTAAATGCTTGAAATGAACATTTTTGGAAATCCTTCCAATTTGAACTTTCTGCTTGTGAAAGCTGGCTCGACTGATCTCGATGATCAGGGTCGAATTGTTGGCTCTCTCGATATGCCTCTCAGTCCTGCAGGCGAGGAAGAGGCCAAAGAGACCGCAGATGAACTTCACAGTTATGACATCGATGCCATCTATTCAGCGGCTTGCATTTCAGCTCAGCAAACAGCACAACAGCTTTCGCGCGATGGCGAAATCCGAGTTCGCGTTCAGGAAAACTGGGTTAACCTAGATCACGGTTTGTGGCACGGAAAATGTCTCGATGAGTTGAAAGAGAATCAGCCCAAGCTTTACAGGCAGTGGCAAGAAAACCCTGAGTCGGTTTGTCCTCCAGGTGGTGAAACCATCGAAGAAGTTCGCTTGCGAGTTAAAACCGTCCTGAAGAAAATTTGCCGAAAATTTCGATCAGGAACTATCGCGATCGTCGCGCCCGATCCATTGATCGGGATTATCCGCTCCGAAATTGACGATTCAGAAATCCGCGATCTCGTGCCTTCAAAAGAAGCGACGATTCGCTGGGAAGAAATCGAGTTTCGCGCCGTCGAAGCGTAGAGTTATCCCAAAAATTGTGAGCCGTAGGCGCTAGCCTCGGGCCGGAATAACCAGCAAAACAAGCCACGCGTGGGT
>CAYMFZ010000052.1:14773-16670 GCA_964389585.1 uncultured Pirellulaceae bacterium
GTCTTCAGCCGTTTGGCGTCTTCGAATGAGATGAGGCATGCCGTTGTCAAGCAAGACCTCAGCAGCAAAACAAGCCAGTCGTGGGTCGGCCCGAGGCTAGCGCCTTCGGCTCACAGACGTCATGGTCATGATCATGTTCAACCAGGAATGACTTCACCAGCAACAAGATCTTCAGCCGTTTGGCGTCTTCGAATGAGATGAGGCTTGCCGTTATCAAGCAAGACCTCAGCAGCGAATGGCTTACTGTTGTAATTGGATGACATCACGTAGCCATAAGCTCCGGCACACTCGATGATGAGAAAGTCACCAACACTTGCCACAGGCAAATCCCGCGAGCAAACGAATCCACCTTCTTCTTGCGTGAAGATATCTCCCGATTCGCAGAGTGGTCCCCCAACAATGACTGGTTGAGTTTTTTCGGTTGGCTCACCAGAAAAAGCGATCGACATTGGATGGTAAGCACCATAAAGGATTGGTCGAGCCAAGTTATTGAATCCGGCGTCAACAAGATAAAACAGGTTCTCGCCCATCTGCTTGATCGCACGAATTTCAGAAATTAGATAACCACTTTCCGCAACCAAAAATCGTCCGGGTTCAATTTCAAGCGAAATCGAATGACCAAATTCTGCTTCTAATTCTTTACGAGTTTTATCCCACAACTGAAAGTAACGATCGACGTCGAGACCCGTGTCGGTGTCGCGATAAGGAGTTGGCAAACCACCCCCGGCGCTGATGGTCTTGATGGTGTTTCCGACTCGCCGCGCCGTTGCCGCCATGGCTTCGCAGACTTGCGAGAGATGCTCAAAATCAGTTCCTGATCCGATGTGCATATGCAAACCCGTCACGGACACATCGTGCTTGGCGGCAAGCGCAACGCATTCTTCTAACTGTTCGTGCCAGATTCCATGCTTGGAAGACTCGCCACCCGTATTCGTTTTTGCGCTATGCCCGTGACCAAAGCCGGGATTGATTCGAATGGTAATCTCGCCACCAGGAACGCGCTTTCCATATTGTTCGATCATGTCAGGCGAGCCAACGTTAACGTGAAGGCCTTTATCGGCCACGAGATCGAGGGCTTCGCGGTCAAAAATATCAGCCGTGTAAACGATCGGATCTGGCGAGCCCGTGTACTCAAATCCAGCTTTCACAGCTCGAAAAACTTCACCCGAGCTCACCGCGTCGACCAACACGCCATTTTTTCGCATTAAATCGAGAACTGCGATATTCGAATTCGCTTTTTGAGCGTACCTAATGACGTCGAATTGCCGTAGTTGCTCAATGCGGTCGCGAATCGTCTGGGCTTCGTAGACGTAAGTCGGAGAGCCAAACTGTTTGACGAGATCTTGAATTGAGTGACCGGAGATATCAGTACGGATCGTCGCGAATTGTTGTTGGACCGTCATGGCTTTTTCAAGAATTGAGATGCAAGGTTCAAAATTCAAATTGTAAGAAGTGAATTCGAAATTGTCATTAGTCAACGAATCGAAAACGTATTGCACTTACGTGTTTTGATTCCAACTACGTTGGGAGTTGGATTGGAAAAGCCTCGTTTGTCACATTGCATTTCTGAAACATGTTTGGTGATGGCTTAAATAGAAGTTTTTCGGGCTGCACACGAGGCCAAATTTCCTGATGCCAAATTTGACGTTATCCACGAAGTGTGCAAACATCACCACAAGCCAATGGTTATTGTGGCATTTCACTCCGTGAAATAGCGCCAACCTGATGCGAAGCGAAGGTTGCCTTGAACCCCAGTCACAACAAAATCTCTTTTCTCATCTGACTAGGAGACTTCGAATGAAACCTCTCATTCACTTAAACCTAAGCCATTTTGCGCTTGTATTTCTAGAGGGTATTTCAAAACCTGTAGTGGACTTCGCCAGAAGTCCCAGCTCGC
>CAYMFZ010000053.1:0-13085 GCA_964389585.1 uncultured Pirellulaceae bacterium
GTTTTTCGATTCGGCAACTTTTTTCGAAAGCGACTTTGCAAATCTTGTGTAAAGCATCAAGCAAAATTTCAACCGACTCAACGCCGAATCAAGAGACGGGGAAGCTGTCGATTGAGATAGACAAACTGTTCTTCAGATAGAAGATTGGGCCGAGCGCTGAATTGACCCAATTTTGACAATTCGCCGACTACTTCAACCACCTTCTGATCAATTGGGCAATTGTCAAGCGTCAAACATTTCAACTGCTGAGCCAAAGACAACTGCGAAAAGTCAGCGGCGTTGAAGTTGCAGCCCTTCAACTCAAGTTCGGTCAACTCTGGTAGCCTCGCGACGGATTCGAAAAAGTCTTTGGTTAACGAGCAAGTATCGCTGCCCGGCAAGCTTTTGAGTTCAGACCATTCGCCGGGCTCTAGCTTTGGCCCAATCAACGTCACTTCTTCTGCCCGCTCAAGGTATCCAAGACTCCAACTCATTTCGGAATCCACCGCGGTCAATTTGGCAACCAACAAATAGCGAAGCGATTTGAACTCATCCGACAAAAGTTGTTTTTCACCTTGATCCAATTCACGAAAGTCCACGACCAAGGAATCGTAGTGCGTCGCTCTCGGCAGACAATTTCGTCCCGTTAACCGAACAAGCGTGTCAGGGTAAATGTCGAAACGATCACGTGGATCGTAAAGCTCAATTGATTCGATTGACTCTAGGATCTCCCGATTTTTTTGAAAGATTCCGATGGAGGAATAGTACATGCAACCTAACCCAATGATTGCAGTTACTGCCGCGAGCTCTTTGAACGAGACTTTCAACCCAAGTTTGGTAAATCTCAACTGGCAATAGAAAAACGCGACAATGAGCGTGACTAACAAGACCGCAATATTTATCGCCAACCCACTCCAACGCCCCCTTGTCGCGTCTCCAAACTGAGCCCAGTTGTTTGATTTAAACCAGTAAGGCAACGAATCCAATTCATCGTCAACCCATTCGAAACTCGCAACTTCATTCCGGTTTGTCAAAAACCCGAAATCCCATTCAGGGAATCTAACAGACTGCCTTCCTTCGAAGGAAACGTAAGGAACGTTCTTCGAATCATTGATTGAACGTGCGCTTTCAATGTCTTGATCTGTCACGATTCCTTGGGCTTGATCCATTAACGCAAGTGACCGCTCAAGATGAACGCAGGGCCAGCCATGCTGGTAGTGATCTACGTTTAGGCCCATGACCGACTGAAGAGAATACCGTTTGCCTGGAACAGCCAGGACGGACCACACGGCAAGAATCAAACTCAACACAATCCAAGTAGAAACGAAGATTCTCGGCCGCTTTCTAGTCGGCTGCACTGATTTCGAATCTTCTCTCGTGTCATTCACTTTACATCTACTCGTTTTCCAACCTGAACACAAACAAGTTCACCGTTGCCTGATCTCCCTGCATTGGATCGTGCGTAAAGAAGCCCGTTGGATAGGGCTGGCATTGCAAACGAAGTGGAATCGAAAAGTTGAGTTTGGAAAACTCGCCTAAATTTTGACTTGTCAGCTTCAATCACGTGCAATCCGCCATCCGTGTCAAACAGTAGGACTTTGTCGTCAACCAAAAGCGAATGACCAACGGTAATCCCAGCCTGACTCCAATGCGGCTTGCCCGTCAAAACGTCGACGCAAGTGAACGCACCATTTTTAAAATCATGACGACCGGAAGTTCCAAAAAGACTTCCCTTGAAAATGACCGGCGTTGAAAACTGACTTGAGTAGGAGGTATCGTTCGCCCAAACACTCTCGACTGACGCGCCGTCCGTCTTCCAAAGCTTTGCCCCGACTCGATAGGCGGCTGTTCCGAACAGATATTTTGCGTCGCCAATCGTGAAATACACTGGCATCGCGCCATTAACCGTTGGGCCCTTTTTACCAAACGGAGATTCAAAGATGACTTCTCCGCTCGTCGCATCCAAGCCAACGAGGTTCACTCGCGTGAAGAACACCGCGATCTTTTGATCATTTTTTACCAATTCGATTGGCGACGAATAGCTTGCCCGATCATCAAACGCTTTCCAAGTTTCTTTGCCAGTTTTCAAATCAAAAGCCACGATGCCGGCGTCTTTTCCGCCCACATTACAAATCAGGTTTTCACCAATCGCAATCGGACTTGATCCCACTCCGAAATATCCTGGCTGCGCATCGTAATCTTTTAGCAAATTCTTTTGCCAAACAGGTTCACCATCGTCGAATTTCAAACAGAATAACAACCCGTCCGCACCAATCACATAAACGTGATCGTCATGAATCAAGGGAACAGCTTTTGGGCCTTTGTCACCATCCATCCCTCCGGCGAATTCCGCGGGCAAGCTCTTGTTCCAAATCAGTTTTCCCGTCGCCGCATCCAAGCATTCGACGAGATAGCTTTTCGCAGGACGATGAAAAAGAATCACTCGGTCTTTGGCAATTGCTGGTCCAGAATAGCCGCCTCCAACAGGGTGCGACCAAATCTGGTTTAGCTGTTTTGGCCATTGCATCAAGAGAGTCTCATTGACAGCAACACCGTTTCTGTTGGGACCGTTGATCTGCGGCCAATCTCCGAACAACGGTTCGCCAGCTATTCCTGATAAAACAATCGCCATTGTGCAAACTACAAATCTCGACCTGACCAAACTGGCAAACACAGTATTCATCGAGCGACAATCTCGACGATTGCAACTCGTTGGTCGTAGACTAAGAGAATGGTTCGGTGTTACCATTAGTGGATGCTTTCACTCTTGCCAGTTGGATGGATGGAAAAGCCAATTCTTCTGTAGCGGTGAATTGACTTTCATCCATTAAAGACGATTTGATTCGATGACGCCACAACCGTGGTGTTTGAGTGGCTCCGCGACTTCAAAACTTTTACTCCCGAGAACAAATCGTGCGACGCTGGATCTTGTTCTTTTTTCGTGGCCGATCCTTTCAGGGCTCCAATCGGCGCTGGTGGGCTGGTTTTGGCGAAGCTCTATTGGTGACGGCGTTACTCCTGACGGGAGTCATTCTCTTCGTTGTCTCCTTAACGCTGGCCGTTTTGAATTGGACTCAGCTTGGCGGGCTTTACGTTTCGCCAGGATTTTTTGCTCTTCAATTGATTCTTTCGCTGGTCCTAATCGGGATTGGAACGTTCTGCATCGCGCGGATCCTGTGGCACGTTGGGGTGTCTGCTGAGCGACGGGGAGCCATCGCAACTCGAGCGAGCGAGTTGGAATTGCTAAACGAAATCCGCCAAAGGCGAGAAGACCTACCAACGATCCCAAAAGATCCTTCTCCACCGTCGCCTGGCTTTAAACGAACGTTTCGACTGACACCGACGACGCGAAACATTTGGGGGCTATTGTCTTCAGGCTGTCTCAGCGTGATCGCAGTGGCAATCGTGACGGTGCTTTCGATCATCGTTGCAACTTCATTCGGGTTTGGATCGAGCGAATGGTCTCTGGAACTTGAACAACGCCTAGCACGAAACCAGCTCGACACGTTTTCAAGTCGACCTTGGTTGGCAGTGGCTTGGTTGATACCCATTTTTCTCGCTGGCGTTTGGGCGATCTATCAGTTTTTTCGTCAACTGATGAAGCTAATTGGGATCGGCCCAACCGCGATTGAAGTTTCTCACTACCCGCTTCGGCCTGGTGAGAGTTGTCTGGTTTCCCTCTCGCAAGCGGGCCGCGTCCGGTTAAAATTACTTGACGTCTCGCTGATTTGCCAAGAGGAAGCAACTTTTAATGAAGGGACCGACGTCAGGACTGAGACGGCCAACGTCTTGGACCAACGCCTTTATCGTCAACGCGGAATTTCCCTAGGCGCAAGGCATCCACACGAAGCAGAGTTCGAGCTGAAGATCCCAAGCAACGCGATGCATTCCTTTAAATCTCAAAACAATCGAGTCCAATGGAAAATCGTCGTAACAGGACAAGCGAAGAGTTGGCCGAAACTCGAAAGGAACTTTTTGGTTTCCGTTCATCCTCCCGCCCAACACAAAACGCTTCCAGCCAACCAAACGAATCCGTCGTAGAACCGATCGTAAAGATTGAGTTCGAGAATGGCGTAAGTGATTTCGTGCCTGCCGACTTCTTGATCTGTGAGTACACCGTAAAACTTCAACCGACTCACGAAATCCACGCGATCGAGACTTCAGTAGTTTGGATGACAGAAGGAAAAGGTGACACCGATATTGGAGTTCATTTTTTTGAACGAAGACAACGGCAAACCATCACCAACGAGACTTTTCGCCTGACTCAACGTTTAAGTACCGTCTTGCCAGCCAGCCCACTCTCCTACACGGGTCAAGTCGTCTCTGTCCGCTGGTGCGTTCGCGTCCGACTCATCTTGGCGGATGGAAGCCAATCAACGACCGACGAATTTTTCCGACTGGGAACTGTCGACTCGTTTAATCAAATCGCTGCAGAATCTGAAGCCGCAGTCCAGGAAGCCGAATCCAATGATTCGAGTGAGTCTTAGAATGAGTTCTAACCAAACTTGCAATCCGTTTTCAACTCGATTCGTTCGACCTGACGCGCTACCGTATTTAGGCGACCAGAGAATTGTTGACCGATCGATTGACCGTCTGATGGAGAATGGCTTTGTCGGTCAAATCGTTGGACCACACGGAAGCGGCAAGACTTGTTTGGCGACTTCGATTCAAGAGAAAGTCTCCAATCACTTCGATTCTATTCGACGAATTACGATTAGAAATTTGCATGAAGTCTTTGTTGCGAATTTGAATTCCCAAGGAACAAACAACCAGGACCAGAAGTCAAATGCTAGTCGGCGTCATCGTAATCAATTGCTGATTGTTGATGGAGTAGAGCGAATGCCGAGGCTTCACCAATGGCTTCTATTTCAAAATGCCCGACGCGATGGTGGGCTCTTGATCACAACCCACCGACGCATTTTGCTGCTGCCTGTGGTCGCCACGATTCAGTCGGACTTTAAAGTCTTTTTGAAGGTGGTCGACAGATTGGCCCCCAACCATGAATTCTCACGCGAGAACCTCCAACGAGTTTTCATTGACAACAACGGTGACTTTCGCGAAAGCCTGATGACGCTTTACGATCAATTTCAAGTCACGCTGACCGGCGAGCTTCAAAATCGTCTTGGCTAAACAACTCGCGCCGCAAGATCGCAAGCACCTCTCGGTCTGACCAATAGTTAGTGTGCCCGCGTGCCCCAACGGCATGATTTGAAAACACCGTTTGATTGAAGCTCGTTTGATCAAACAATTGATCCCGTCGATACAAATCACCCGTCGGAAAATCCATTTGCGTCCCAACAAAATCATCCATCCGGCAAACATTGACCCAAGAATCAAGTCGTCGTCGAATCGAGGACCAGAATGGCTGGTCCAATGCTGGATAGCAATGCCCAAAGTAATGCTGGTACAAATGATTCAGTGGAGATCCCATGGTGACCAACGTGACCGACGAAAAACAGTTGTTCAGCCATGACAGATCATCGTCGTTGAGTGCTTCGATCGCGATCATTGTTCCTTGGCTATGGGCGACAATGATAAGCTCAGGGTGGTGGGTGTATTCATCTCGATAGTGCGCAAGAATTCGCTTAATTCGCTGATGCAAGCCGTCTCGGCGCGAGAAGAACAGCGTCCCATTTTCAAAAGTCGATTCAGCGATATCAAATTCATCGTCGTCATCCAAAGCGTCTTGAACATTGGTCGCGCGAAAGTAAAAGTGATTCACCACATCGAGCATCATATCGAATCCAGGACGAAGCTTTGGAATTAATAGAATCAACAATCCGCCCAACGGGACGATGACGCCAACCGCATACTTGTTGACTTCCGCCATCAGCCTTCCCAAAACAAACTCGCGATAGTCGAATCCCAACATCTCAACGACACACAGCGTACTTACTATCGAAACGCCGATCGCCGTGCAGACAGCGAGAACAAGTTGAAGGCTTCCATTGACGATTAATCGAGGCGCGCGATGGCCTGAATTGAAACCTTCCAATGTTGCCTTTTTGCGCCAGCCGAAATAGCGCGCGATCACGATGGACGTTGCCGTCATGATGACGACCAACATCATTAGTTGAACGCCCAACAGGGGAATGGCATCGTCAAACACGGCGGCGAACTCTGGCAATTCAGATAGTGTGTTGATGCCTTCCTTGGCTGAAAGCCAGATCATCGGTAGGGCTTGTCCCCAAATTCCGACAGCGAGAGCGGGCAATAAAAACGCGATATGAAGCGCCGGACGATAGGCTTTGGGATGAGCAATCGCACAAAACCAAAAAACCGCCATTGCGAGTAAGACTTGAATTTCAATAAACCACAACAATCCGAGCAGCACCACCAGCACCCGGCAATACCAAAGCAAACCAGGATGAATCGGACACTCATGAACCAGCTCTGGAAAATGAGCGTCCATCCAAAATGACTTAACCAGCATAATGCCGGCAACAAACATTCCAGTCACATTGACCCAAAACCAAAATCGCTCCACGACTCGACTCCGCGTAATCCGCCCACCGATTCCTGCCGCAGCGAGCGCAACTCCAGTACAACCAGCCAATACAATTTGCGTCCAAATCGCGGCCTTGTACGATTGCGGCCAAAGCAATTGTGTTCCGCAAACAGCACCGAGCAACAGAACTAGAAAGAAAGTCACGGCAAGCACCGGTCCGTGCAGAATTCTCGAGCTGATTAGTCCAAGCTTTTTCAACCAGTGTGCTGCAACTCCGGGTTGGTCCGCGGCAACGTAAGCCGCATAGCGAATTCCGAACAGAATTTGAAACAGCCCCTGAATGACCCCCGCCCAACCTCGACGTACCCTTGATAGATCTCCCCAAAAGACTTCGCACATCTCAAACGTTCTTTCGTCGTAAGAAATTCGACGTTGATGCGCCGGAAACGTTTGAACGTGTTTTGAGTCGACCGCTTTTTCGCCAAGCCAAATAACTTCCTGACGTTCAAGCAACGGCTGCTTGTCGTCTGCGAGTGAGCGCGCGAATAGACTTAGTGTTTCACCCGGATTAGGATCACCAACCCCGTGTACCACCAGAACTAGCTTTTCAGTTTTTTCATCTGAACGGTTCAAGACTAACGCCAACAAGTTTACTTTTGGTAAAAATGGCGACGAACTGTACTTGAAACTGAAAACCGGTGCATGGCCGAAAAGAGACGGTAAAAACCGAAGGGAAATCTCAAATCACTAACACGAAGATAGCATTGGGAAAAACTGGGAGAACGTCCTTGTGCTCCACACGTTTATCAAGCTCAATTAGTTACCCCAAATCGTATCCAATTCCGATTGCTGAGCGGCAAAAATTACAAGATCTAGAAAGTCTGATTCGTTTCAATTACTAGAACCAGCCAAACCAAAGCCCATGCCGATGATTTCCAAATTCCCTCGCGACTTCGCTGGCGAGATCCTCAAACAAGTCATCGACAACCTCGCGCTCGAGAGTCCCGTCTTTAGGTTCTTCTGACGATTCGCAAAAATCTATCTCTTCTTCAATTGCGTCTGACGAATCGGAGGCGGAATCACCCTGCACTTCCGATTCTTCGATCAGAGTTTCGGGAAACAGGCTTCCTGATAGTTCGAATTCAGCTTTCGCGTCGTTCGAAGAATCCACAAGAACGTGGTACTCAACACCTTCGGTCGTGTCGAAACGAATCATAACTTCTTCGTTAGTCAAACCTTCCACGATCAATTCCCCTTCCGCGTCGAAAACCGATACGACGGCATCCGATTGGTGATCCTCACTTAATGTCTTCAAACCCAGAACCGCTTCGCCATTGGCTGGCGCAAGAAATCGAAATGCATCGCGATCATCTTCAGTCTCAAGTGCTGAAGCGATCGCAAATTCGCCATTCTCGAAGGTCAGCTCAGTTGCTGATTCCCCTATTTCATCCGAATGGACATCAACAGGTTCTTCGATGCCGTCGTCAACATTTTCAACGAATTCTACGGTCACCATGAAGTTTCCTTCACCCGTCTCGTCAGATGAAACCTCAAGCAGATAGCTTTCGTTTGCCTCAACCTCGAAAGTCAGCTTTTGAAAACCTTCCAAGTCTTCAGTCATGGACGCAGCAATCAAATCTCCATTCGAATCGGTGACTTCGAGTCGGGTTTCCGAGTCACCAAAAGATGATGCCGTTACCACATCGACTGTTCCGCTTTCAGAGGGCGAAAACGAAATTTTCTTCGCTGGCGTTTGGGCGTCAATCACACCAAAGTATCCAGAAGTCCCTGTAACCGGATCACGCAACTCATTCTGTTCCGATACGATCTCCAATTCAGCTTCAGATTCACCATCAGGTTCAACTTCTGATTCCAAGTTGGCCTCCGATTCAATATCGGTTGACTCCTCGAATTCCAAGGCATCATCTCCAGTGGAATTTTCAGTCTGCTCAACCAGATCGGAAAACGAATCCTCACCAGCGTCATCAGCTTGCGTTACCTCGTCGACCATTTCAACTCCCACGCAGACTTCCGCTGGCAGTGCAGGCAATTGAGTAAATTGCAGGCCAAAGTCGGCTGCCAGCAACCTTCTGCCTTCAAGCTGTTCGAATCCAAATTTCCTTGTAGTCCGTTTTGACATAATCAATCAGCTCTTCTCAAGCCGCTCCCAAAAACATGTGACAAACAAAACGATCTCGCAGCGTTTGCACAAGTTGTGCCGAGTGAGAAAATAGTTACTCAACAACGCGATTTCTTGAATTCACGACTCGAGAATAAGATACGATGCTGATGCAAGCGGTAAATTGAACAATCGCTTGGAACTTCTACACGCCCCCGTCGACTGACAGCAAAATGAATCCCATCAAAAGAATCAATCAACAAAAAGCCAAACGCAATTTTATCGTGAGTTCTGCGTTTACGTTCATGCTAGGACTCTTGATTTCGCCGCCTGCATCCAGCCAAACCACCGCCCTCGAAAATTCCGTCAAGCAGGCCGCTTTGCAAGCATCAAACATGGTTACTAATGGATCGTTCTCGCGCTGGGAGGATGAGTCACCCGTTGGCTGGAGCATTGAAATCGGTGCGACGGATGGAGCGAATTCACCAAAATCAAAAATCACGGAATCGAAAGAAGGCGGAGTTCGCTTATCAGGAGATTCATCAACGAGAGCATGGAAGTTTCTGAGCCAATGAATTGATGCAAACGCTGGAGACGTAATCCATTTTTCTTTTCGAGCCAAATCTGGGGAGCTGAAGCAGCAGGGAGCACAAAAAGACAACTGCTTCGTCGGGTTTGTGCCCACAGACGCGAATGGACAACGACTTGCACCACTTTTTCAAAGTATCGAGAACTCCGAGTCAAAGTCATTTTCTCACTATATCAATTGCCCCAAGAAAATGGCTAAAGCGGAAGTCTGGATTTTTCTTTCCAAGACCGGCAAGCTTACGGTCAGTGACTTGCGAATAGAAAAACAGCTTCCAAAAGACAGTTTCGACGTCTTGGTCGAAAGCATGCGTCGGAATTACAGCTTTTTCGATTTGAAAAAAGTCGACTGGACAAAGCTCACAGAAAAATATCGCGAGCAAGCCACGTCAGCCGAATCGTCAAGTGAATTTTCTAAAGTCGTCTCAAAGATGTTGGGCGAACTCAAAGACATTCATGTCTGGGTCATGCACAACCAAATGCGCACGGAAACTTATACCAAAGCGTTTGATTCCAACAGCGACTTTAATGTAATCTCAAGGCAAATCAGAAACTCTGGGCGATTCCTTGGTTTGGGAATCGTCGCGGACACCAAAGACAATTTTTGCTACGTCAACCTTCGCAATCTGACGCTTCCTAAACCAATTCTGATCCGCCACCCACTTCCGCCTGACCATATCCCATCTCGAAAATCGCTTGATGCGATCATTGATAAGATCGTCCAGCGGTTTGATTCTCCGGGTTTGATTTTGGATTTGCGCCGCAATGTTGGAGGCAGCGAAGAAATCGCCAAAGAGATAGCGGGCTTGTTCGTCAATCGAGAAACGACTTACGCGAAGTCTACCTATCGAACCGGCGACGAACCAACTGAGTTTGGACCTGAATTCGAACGAACTTTTTTGCCAACCAAACAAACATCTTACAAAGGCGAGATCGTTTGCCTGATTGGACCTGGCACAGTCAGCAGCGCAGAAGGGCTGGCGTTGATGATGAAGGCGTTACCCAATTGCACTTTGATAGGCCAGTCTACTCGTGGCGCAAGCGGAAACCCACGCCCGATTATGCTCCCCAACGGCGTTGAAGTTTGGTACTCGAGATGGAAGTCGTTGCTGCCGGATGGAACGTGCTTTGAAGGTGTCGGCATTCAACCTGACATCTTCGTCGAACATCTACAAGACTTTGACCCAACGTTTGACAAGGCAGTGGAACTACTAAAAAGCAAAACGAAAAACAAATAGGCAAGAGCTATCTTTATCCGTTTTGATTTTTCAAACGTCATTTTGGCGTAGACATTCAATTAAGGCGATCGTATTGGCCAACCGTTTTCCTGCACGACCAAGCCCCGGGTCGACCTCGCTCAGTGCCCCTTTTGGATCAAGACTTTTACCAAAGGGATGAGCAACTCCCGCCGCCTTGAGATTAATGGACTTTAGCGTCAAAAACTTTTTCGGAAAGGAATCGACGCAGTTCAGCAGACTTAACAGCCCCTGACTGTAGCCAACCACGGTTTCGTCTTCGCGCAGAAACGACTTCCAAGCTTTTTCAAATTCGAACAACGAAACTGCCGATTCAAAATCGGATCCTTCCAATTCCAAGTGACTCAAAAAAGACTCAGTCAATGGAACCTCAGACTTGATCCGACAGGAAAAGGTTTCGCCCGATCCTAATTTTTTAGCTACCCAAACCACGGGTTGGCGAACATCTCGACCACACACTTCGCCATCGTGGTCGCGATAGGCAGCCTCGCCATAGACAACAACAATTGAGTCAAGGCTCCCCAACAATTGAGCCGGAGTGTTGATGGTGCTTCCTGATTTCGGTCCACCAGAATAGTGATCACACCCGACTTTTGGATGATCAAGCTGTTGTTGAACCATTGTTTCAAAAGCATTCAATAACAGATCCAACCCATCCGTTTCGGGCTCAATCTCTCGCAAGGCTTCGACCGCCGCCTCAACGGTCGACAACGATGTGTCATCAGGCTCGAGGCGAATTCGATACTGCCCAGGTTGAGTTGGCGCGAGCTTGAAGTGCGGCAGCGAATGCAATTGCTCCAAGTCGCGCACCATCGTTTTCGCTTGCGACCACGTTCCATCAATGATCACAAGCTGTTCTGGAATTTCTTCTGGCTTGAGATCTGACAAGACCCTTGCGGACCTCGAAGGGTACAAGAGCCCTGCTCTTGGCTGGATTGGCAAATCCATTCGGGCAAGTGAATCGTTCGTACCGCAAGCAATTCTTGAATGCTTAAGAGCTAGATCGACCATTCGAGCAGTATTGAATGGGTGATCTCGTTCACGTCGATGCTGAACTATTAGAATTTCAGTTTGGTTTTCAATCGACGGAAGCGAACTACAGTAGCAACCCGAGACTGGTCTGAAACAGCGGTAACAGCGCACGCGTTCAACGCCATCACCGGTCCTGTGCGTGAAAGAGGAAGTCCGAGGAATTTGGGAAGTCCTGAAAATAAACCGCACGAGATGAGAACTTGATTCTCGGGAGGGACCAAAGAGATTTCAATGGCGGAAATGCATGGGAATCGAACCCACCGACCACATGATTTCCATGCGGCTCAACGGTTTTGAAGACCGTGCGCGGCACCAGCCGACGAAGCACTTCCTCGATTGAAAATGGGCATTCAACGATGCAATGCCCAAGCAAAGAATAGCCGATCGCTCTGCTTTATTCCAGCGGTAAAGCTTAAACCTGAAATCTCAATGAGATCTGAATTCGGAAAGTACGACAATCCACGGAACCGCCGAGCTGGCTAAGCCTTTTCCAGATTCTCAATCCCTTGCCAGCGATGGGCAAGTTTTGCGGTTCCCAAAATCAAGCGTACGACGCGCTGCGATGTGTTTTCGATTTGATAATCGACAGGGCATTCGATTGGCGCGCCTTCCGAAAATTGACGCGTCACCGCGCTAACACAATCTACGATTCGATCAGGATAGGTTCCCGTCATCGTAATGCAACCTGCGTCCATCGCTTCAGGTCTTTCGAGGGCGTTGCGAATCGTGACCGCTGGAAACTCAAGAATCGAAGACTCTTCGCTGATGGTTCCACTATCGGAAACGACGCAAAACGACTTCTTTTGAAGCAAATTGTAATCCGAGAAACCGAACGGTTTCAAAAACTGAATTAGTCCTGTCTCGTTTTTGTAGCCGAGTGAATCAATTCGCTTTTGTGTTCGAGGATGCGTCGAGACAACGATTGGATATTTGTATCTCTCCGCCAACATTTCCAACGCACGCAGCAACTCGCTGAGTTTATCAGCGTAATCAACGTTCTCTTCGCGGTGCATGCTGACGAGAATGTATTTTTGGGGTTCAAGATCGAGTTTCTCAAGAATTTCCGAAGCGTCAATCTTGGCACTGTAATGATTAAGCACTTCCCGCATAGGCGAACCAGTCAGATAAATCCGTCGGTGCGGAATGCCCTCAGATAAGAGATGTCGCCTCGCGTGTTCTGTATAAACAAGATTGAAGTCACTTAGATGATCGACAATTCGACGATTGGTTTCTTCAGGAACGTTAAAATCGAAGCATCGATTGCCGGCTTCCATGTGATAAACGGGAATTTTCATTCGCCTGGCCATCATGCCTGCGATTGCGCTGTTTGTATCACCCAAGATCACGACGGCATCCGGTTTCTCGGCAGCAAGAATTTTTTCACTTTCAATCAGAATGCCACCCAGCACCGCACCCAATGACGACGTATCGACACCCAAAAAGAAATCGGGTTTTCGAATCTCCATGTCATCAAAGAAAATCTGATTCAGTTCGTAATCATAATTCTGCCCAGTGTGGATAATGATGTGTTCGGTATCTTTGTCGAGCGCGTCCATGACTCGAGACAACCGAATAATTTCCGGGCGGGTTCCCAGAATCGTGGCGATCTTTAACTTCTTGTGACTCATACTTTCGCTTCCACTTCAGATGCGGGACTTGGCTCCAC
>CAYMFZ010000053.1:13095-16584 GCA_964389585.1 uncultured Pirellulaceae bacterium
AGTAGGTGTCGGAATTGTTTGGATCAAAGTGCTCACCGGTCCAAAACAAAGTCACGAGCGGTTCGTCGCCAACGTTGGAAATATTGTGTGTGTGCAAAGTCGGAATGTCGATCGCTTGCAGATTCACTCCACTCACTTCGTAGGTGTGAATCTCATCGGTTAAGACTTTTCGCAAGCGGATTTTGGCTTTGCCCGAGATAACGAGAAAGCGTTCTACTTTGCCAAAATGAAAATGATTGCCACGAGTGATCCCCGGAACCGTCGTCGACAAAAAGACCTGCCCCTGACCGTCGGCGCGAATCGCCTCAAACAAATGACCACGATCGTCAGTGTGCAAAGTCAGATCCGTTGGACGCGATTCGTGAGGGATGTATGAACGGTAGACATTGAATAGTCGATGATTGAACTCGTCGTCAAGATTTGGAACGACGCCACCGGCGTAGCGGTCTGCCATTTGATTCAAGCGTTCCAACAACTCGGAGACTTTGATTGGCATGCCTTGGGGTCGACATTCGCCAACGAAGCCTTCCTCGATCTTCTCCCAGACAATTCTTGCTACCTGTTGGCAGTGCAACAAATTGAGCTGACCATCACGGTCGATTTTCGGGGACTCTCCGTTCGCAACTTGGTGGGCAAACGTGGAAACAACCGAGTTGTAGAATGGTTTACCATGTTCGCCGAATACGTGAGGCAGAATCAGATTGCAAAAACGAGCATCTTCAGCTTCAGCCCAGGCCGCGATCGTCTCAGCGGCCTGACGTTTTGATGCTCCGTATTTCGTGTCTCCATCGACATGGGTCGAAGAGCTAAAGATGACGTGGGGTCGGCAATCTTTTTCACGGCACTTGTCAACCAAACGCTGAGCGAGCGCGACGTTTGTGGTGGCGATTTCATCTTCGTCACCCCGATTCATTCCGGCCAAATGAACGATCACATCAGCAGATTCAACTATCTCGCCAAGGCGTTGATCATCATTGAAGGCAACGCGATCACATGCAACGACTTCGACATCTGATTGTGTAAACAAGAAAACGCGAAGATGCCACCCGATCAGACCATTGCTGCCTGTCACGACGATCTTGCGTTTAGGATTCTCTTTTTCACTCATTTGAATTCAGCTTTTCTATTCGGGTTTCCTGAAGGAGACTTCGCGGCGTTTAGACTTTTTTGCTTAACCCGGCGTCCTCAAGGTCTTGCTGAATCTCAGGAAGACTGAGCAAAAGCCCTTTGACTTCCTCAATCGTCAATTGTTGAGTCGTGTGCGAATCGTAGTCTCGAACGGGCTCGTCCATTTCTTCACCCTCGGTGAAAAATCGACTGTAGTTCAGATCTCGTTCATCCATTGGAATTCGAAGAAAGTCACCCATGTCTTCAGCGCGAGCGACTTCAGCAACACTCGCGAGTGCTTCAAACATTTTCTCGCCATGACGAATGCCAATTGATTTGACCGGAACATCCGAGTTGAACAGTTGCTTCAAAGCTTCGGCCAGCGAGCCGATGGTGCAGGCAGCAGCCTTCTTGATAAAGATGTCACCTTGACGAGCGTGTTGAAACGCGAATTCGACCAACTCGACTGAATCTCGAAGTGGCAACATGAAACGCGACATGTCAGCGGCCGTCACGGTAATCGGATTGCCTTCTTGAATCTGTCGCACGAACAAGGGAATCACTGAACCACGTGAATACATCACATTTCCGTACCGGACAGAACATACTCGCGTTTCACTTTCGTCGAGACGACGTGCAACCGACTGGGCGACTTTTTCCATTACGGCTTTGGTCATTCCCATCGCGTTGACTGGATAGACGGCTTTGTCGGTTCCCAGCACAACCACACATTCGACTTTGTTTGCGACTGCCGACTCGATGACATTGTTGCTGCCAATGATGTTCGTTTCGACCGCTTGCATCGGAAAAAACTCGCAAGATGGAACTTGCTTAAGTGCTGCAGCATGGAACACCAGGTCGACGCCTTCCATCGCAGCGTCAACGCTCGAACGACTTCGCACGTCACCGATGTAAAATTTCAAACGCGGCTCAGCCATGCGAACACGCATGTCTTCCTGCTTCCACTCGTCACGACTAAAAATGCGAATCTGCTCATAGCCTTGATCGAGCAGATGCTTGACCATCGTTTTGCCAAATGACCCGGTTCCACCCGTTATGAGAACTGTTTTGCCAGCGGGGTCAAATGTAGAATTGGAAGTTGTGTTCATGTCTATCAAAATCAAAAATTGGAAGTGAAATTTGACTTCCATCAAGAAGTCAACGCCTGCTGCTATGTCAATTATTCAGTTGGAGTGCCTTTGAAGTACTCTCCAGTATTTTTTCCTTCAGGAGCGATCCCATCCGCAACGAGTACCCGTCGAAACGTCATTAAAACTATTTTCATATCAAGCCAAAACGTTCGGTTGTCAACGTAGTGAACGTCGAGTTCGAATCGCTCTTCAAAAGTCAGCTTGTTTCTACCATTTACTTGCGCCCAACCTGTCAGGCCGGGCCGAACTTCGTGTCGTCGGTTTTGTTCAGGAGTATAAAGTGGCAGGTATTCCATTATCAAAGGACGAGGACCAACCAAGCTCATATTTCCAATGAAGATATTCCACAGACTCGGAAGTTCATCGAGACTTGTTGATCGGAGGATTTTTCCAAATTTTGTAAGCCGAATATCATCCGACAACTGTTTACCGCTGGAATCTGTTTCATCCTTCATGGAACGAAACTTTAGCAACGTGAATGGTTCTCCATTGAGACCCGGTCGTTTTTGTTTGAACAAAACTGGTGAACCGAGGAAAACCCGAACCAAGATCGCAACTAGCAACATAACTGGTGCCGCAACTATTAAGCCGATAAACGAAGTGCAAATATCAAATAGTCGTATAACTGGACTCATCAGCATGCAATCTCCTGGCAGGCACACCTACCATGGTCGACCGAGACTCAACATCCCGAATTAATACGGCTCCTGCACCAATAACGACGTTGTCACCGACACTTACGTTTGGAATAACGCAAGCGTTCGTTCCAAAAAGAGCTTGAAAACCCACCTTAACATGACCTGCAATTCTTGCCCCTGGGCAAATATGCGAAAAGTCTCCGATCGTGCAGTCGTGATCGACCGAAGCGCCAGTATTAACGATTGAATGCTTTCCAATTGTTGCATCGGCTTGAATAACCGCACCAGCCATGATGACACACCCAATCCCAATATCCACAGTGGGATCAATGACAGCCGACGGATGAATCACAGTCTGCCATTTCAAATTAAGTTTCTCAGCCACCATTTGACGTTGGATTCCATCTCCAACAGCAATCAGAGCAAGTGCATCTATGGGAATCTTGTCAATTGATTGAATACGATGCCCAAGCATTGTCGTTCCAATCAATTCGTCATTCTCATCGACCACACCAGCGATTGCTCGCCCTGACGCAATCAAAGCCTGAGCGACGACCTTGCCGTGACCTCCAGCACCTATGACCCAAACAGAA
>CAYMFZ010000054.1:0-9260 GCA_964389585.1 uncultured Pirellulaceae bacterium
TTGGTCATCACTGGCAGACTCAGCCGATTCAGCCGACTCAACGCGCGTTATTCGATGAGGACTTGCAAGAGTGAGTCGCCAGAATTTTTCAACCTCATCGTGCGCCTTGGCAAGCAAGCTACCTTCTGGATAAGTTCCGTCTTCTCCGGGACGTCCCGCTTCGTGGCCCGTCATCAGCTCAATCGCATCGTAAATATTATCAACTGCGTAGACGTGAAACTTTCCGTTCTTACAAGCTTCAACGACATCTTCACGCAGCATCAAATCACCCGCGTTGGATTTTGGAACCACACAACCTTGTTCTCCGTTGAGCCCAAAATAATCGCAGGCATCAAAGAAGCCTTCGATCTTTTCGTTCACGCCTCCGATGGCTTCGAGATGTCCAAGCTGGTCAATCGCGCCCGTCATCGCCATCGATTGCTTGACGGGCACATTCGTCAAGGCACTGAGCAAGCACACAATTTCAGCGCCTGATGCCGAGTCACCATCGATGCCTCCATACGATTGTTCGAATGCAAGCGACGCACTGAACGTCATCGGGTGTTCCGTTCTGAGCAAATGCCGAAGGAGTCCACCGAGGATATGAAAACCTTTGGTGTGGATCGAACCTGACATTTGTGCACGGCCCTCGATATTGATTAAGCCAGCGCTTCCGGGACCAATCGTTGCGGTGATGCGGGCCGGAAACCCATAAGTCAGTGGGCCCGAATGCATGACAGCCAAACCATTGATTTGCCCAACGACTTCTCCTGTCGTCTGCACCATCAAAGTTTGACTTTCGACCATCTCGCGGAACTTACGAGAGGGCAAACTCGCGCGATCCTTTCCACGCTGAATGGCTGATTTAACATGATCTGACTTGACGACTTCTCCCTTTGCCAAAAACGCCGCCTCACGCGCGATGTCAGCGATCCGTCCAAACCGAGCCGTCAATCTATTTTTACGAGCGACGATCCGAGCACCATGTTCCGTCAGCGCGGCGACCGCAGAACGATGAAAAGGTGGAAGCGATTCAGCCGCGGCCAGCCCTGCAACGACGCTGCCGTATTGCTGCACGCCGTATTCATCGCGATTAAGTTCGCTATCGAAATCGGCCAACACCTTAAACAACTCACGGAAATCGGGATCGGCATGATCGAGTTGATAATAAGTTCGCATGTCGCCAATCAAAATCACACGAACATGAATTTCGATCGGCTCCGGTTGCGTTACAACGGTCTGCCGCATCCAGCCAACTTCGGGTGGAACGATTTCAAGCCGACCCGTTCGAAGCGTTCGCATCAAAGCTCGCCAAGATCCAGGTTCGGAAATTAAATCATTCACATCGAGGATCAGATAACCGCTGTCGGCTTGAAGCAACGCACCCGCGCGAACACCTCGGAAATCCGAAATGGCCATTCCGCCTGGACCCCACTCAGGCTCAACCGTCCCAAGAAGATTGATCAAGCTGGGCGTGTTCTCTTCAACGACCGGACGAACATGCTCGTCATCGTGAGACAAAATTACGTTGACGCCATAAAGCTCTTTGAAGTCTGGCTTCTGCTCGTTGCCGGACTGCAAATGATTCTCCACAACATCGTCAATGACTTCTCTGATGTAGGTCTCGACTTGCGGAGTCGAAAATTTCTCCAGCAGGGGCGCAGTAAAATCTTCCGCAAGTTGCCGAGCGATTTTCTCGTTGAGCTCAAATACTTCGCGACCAGCTTCACGGATGATCTCGTTGACTTTGCGACTGGTTTCCTGAAGCCGTTTTTGATAGGCCGGCAGCGCGGCTTCAAAAGCTTTCAATTGTTCTTCTGTGGCGTCGCCCTGGGTGACCAACGTTCGAAACTGTTCGAATGGAACTGGCTTTCCATCGACGACAGGTAGAATCATCGTTTGAGATGCCTGTCCTTGTTGAACCGAAACCAATGCCATGCCGTTGGCTTCAATCTCTTTTTCAAGCGGCTCCGTTGTTTGGTCAATTAACTGCTTCACGCGATCTTGAACTGCATGTCGATTCGACAAGTGCGGCTCCGACTCTAACGCTTTGGTCAAACCCTCTTCAAAAAATTCCGCCACTCGCAACATTTCGCGTCGAAATTCCGGAGCTCTTCCAGGAGGAAGCGTGATCAGACTGGGATGATCAGCGCGACTAAAATTGTGCACGTAGCAGAAATCACGTTTCGAATCCGTTTGAGGCTGAAGGTCATTCAGGATTTGCCGAACCATCGTCATCCGTCCCGTCCCACGGGCACCGCGGACGTAGACATTTTGCCCTGGAGCGAGACATTCAATCCCAAACTTCAAAGCCTCGTACGCGGTCGGTTGACCGATAATGCCATGAGCCGGATCAATTTCGTCAGTCGTTTCAAACGTGAGCTGGCCTGGATCACATTTCCAACGAAGTTGGTCGGTAGGAACTTTATTTTCTTTGGCAGACATGGCGAGCGTTCGGTGATAACTGGGAAAAACGAAAGCCGCTATTCTACGATTGGCAGGACGCAAAAAATAGCGTTGTTGTCAAAAAAGCCGAGTGGACCCCCAAAAAGTTATGAGCCGTAGGCGCTAGCCTCAGGCCAAGACAATCAGCAAGACAAGCCACTCGTTGGACTGGCCCGAGGCTAGTCCGGCTAGCGTCTATGGCTCACTGTCGAATCACCTCTTGGTTTTGAGATTGGTCCTTACTCTTACTCTTACTCTTTTAAGCCACCTTCGCTTCGCATCGGGGCCTGGCGCTATTTCACGGAGTGAAATGCCACAATGGCCACAATTGCACATGCCATTTGCGCCACGATCTTCACTGCCAATTCAAGCGAAGTAAAATCCAGAAAGAATGATTCACCGATCCAGAGAATATGATTCACCGAAATCTGTTCGACCGGCTCAGCTCAAAATTTCTTTCACCACGCGAGCTTCTTCAACTCCCGTCAATTTAAAATCGAGACCTTGATGACGGTAGGTGAATCGGTTGTGATCAATTCCGCAAAGATGCATCAACGTCGCTTGCAAATCGCGAACATGGACGGGGTCTTCGGCAACATGAAAGGCGAAATCGTCGCTGCTGCCATAAATCATTCCCGGCTTGATTCCTCCGCCCGCCATCCAAATCGTAAACGCTCGCGGGTGGTGATCGCGACCGTGAGCTGTCGGGTTGTTAATGTCTCCTTGAACAAAAGGAGTTCGACCAAACTCACCGCCCCAAATGACGAGCGTGTCGTCGAGCATCCCATGGGCTTTTAAATCTTGCACGAGCGCTGCGCTCGGCTGATCAGTATCTTCACACTGAATCGGCAACTGTTTTGGCAAGTTCCCATGCTGATCCCAACCTGCGTGCATCAACTGAATGTAACGTGTTCCGCGCTGCGCCAGCCGACGAGCCATTAAGCAATTGTAGGCGTAGCTTCCCTTTCGCTTGACGTCCGGTCCATACAAATCCAAGACGCTTTGTGGTTCGTTTGAAAGGTCAGTCAACTCGGGAACGCTGGCTTGCATTTGAAACGCCATCTCGTACTGTGAGATTCGCGTTTGAATTTCCGGATCGGCATAACGTTGGTGCGCAAACTGATTCATCTCGCGTAAGCCATCGAGCATCGATCTTCGAGCAGTACGACTGACTCCCTTTGGATTACTAAGATACAAGACCGGATCGCCCGCGCTGCGAAACGGAACACCCTGATGTTTGCCCGGCAAGAAACCTGAACCCCAGTAGTAGTCGAAGAACAACTGTCCACAACTTCCTTGTCGATCTTGAGAGGTCATCACAACAAACGAAGGTAAGTCCTCAGCCATCGTGCCCAACCCATAAGTCAGCCACGCGCCAATGCTGGGACGACCGGGAAGATTGTGTCCGGTCAGCATGTGCGTCATCGCCGGTGCATGATTGATCTGCTCACCATGAACGGAACGAATAAAGCACAAATCATCCACGATTTTTGCGGTATGCGGCAACAAATCGCTCACCCACATTCCGGATTCACCTCGCTTACTCCCTCCCCATGCCGCCGCCATACAGGGCTTTGACTTCTGTCCTGCCGTCATTGTCGTTTGCCGCAGTCCCTGAAGAACACTCTCCGGAATTTGCTCGCCTTGCAATTTCTTTAGCGTCGGCTTGTCATCAAAAAGATCGACATGCGAAGGGCCGCCAGATTGCATCATGTAGATGACACGTTTTGCTTTGGGCGGAAAGTGCGGCAATGATTTCTCGTCAGCGCTTCCACTTGCAAGAGCATCGCCTGCCAACAAGCCTTGTAGTGCCGGCATTCCTATGGACAACGAAAGCCCACCAAGAAATTGTCTTCGGGTAAGCGAAAATTGATTCATGGTTAAAATCTTTTGCGATCGCAATGTGACATGGCTTACTTGCACAGCGTTTCATCAAGGTTCAATATCAGCAAACACATCGTGGTCCATGCCGCGTGCTCTTCGACCGGAACCTTCAAACCGTTTTTTGCTTCTCCGACTGCAATGAACTGAACCGCTTCGTCGGGCTCAGCCTTAAAGTGGTCTCGCGCTCGAGCAAGTGAACCCAACAGCGACTCCAATTCGCTTGGTTGCAACTGCCTAGCCGTTGCCGCGAAAAACAATCGCTGCAACCGAGATTCATCATCAGGCAACGATGCCAACCGACTCGCCCAAACTCGCGCCGACTCCGCATAAGTCGTATCATTGAGCGTGGTCAACGCGTGCAGGGGAGTGTTGGTCCGCGACGGTTTGACAGAGCAATTTTGCCGACTGGGCGTATCAAAAAAATTCGCGGGTGAAACCACGCGACGCCAGACGGTGTAGAGACTTCGCCGATACAAGTCATCACCATCGTCCCGCATGTAATGATTTTTGTTGAGCGACATCGACTCCCAAATTCCCCCTGGCTGATAGGGTGAAACCGGTTTTCCACCAATGTCTTTGACCAACAGCCCCGAGAGCGCAAGCGCCTGGTCGCGAAGCAAGCGAGAGTCCAATCGATAACGTGTTCCTCGCGAAAGCCATTTGTTTTTTGGATCCTTGGCAATCACCGAGGCATCAACACGACTTGACTGACGATACGTTCGTGAAAGCACCATCCCACGTAGGAGTGACTGAACATCCCAACCCGATTCGCGAAATTCAACCGCCAACCAATCAAGCAAATCTGGATGCGTTGGCAATTCGCCTTGCAAGCCGAAATCGTCTGGAGTTGCGACCAACCCGCGTCCAAACGCCAACTGCCAATAACGATTGACAGTTACCCGAGCCGTTAACGGATGCGAATCAGAAACCAACCAACGAGCGAGATTGAGACGATTGGGAGTTTCGCCTTCTTTCACGTTGGGCAATTTTGGCAAAAACTCAGGCACTTTAGCAGAAACTTTGTCGCCCAGTGTTTCATAGTTTCCACGAAGCATCACAAACGTCTCGCGAGGCTGATCGTCTCGCATCACCATAACCAGCGGAATTTCGGCTTGAAATTTTGCTTCTTCGGATACGACTTTGGCGATCGACTTTTTAACCGCGGACCACTTGTCGTGCTTTTTGAGAAAATAGTCCAACAGCAATTTGGTCTTACTGTCTTTTGGCTTATCCAATGGTGCAGTGTTGACTTCGCGACGAACGTAAGTGGGTTCAATTCGTTTTGGAGGAAGTTCTGGGTCGGCCCGCATCTCCTCGACCCACTTTACAAACTCAGGCCAGAACTCTTCTCGCCCATCTTCTAGTTTCTGGCGAGCTTGCTTGGTCGCGGCAGCAAGCGAATCCAAACGAGCTTGTTGCTGTTCCGTTGCGACCGCTACAAAAGGCTTGTCGACCCAGAAGTTCTCTGCATACTCCTTGCCAGGACGTTTGGCCGAGAATTTCTTACTGGCCATACCTGTTTCACTGATCTGATTGAAGAACGCATACAGGGAGAAGTAATCCTTTTGCTTGAGTGGATCAAATTTATGGTCATGACATTGGCAACAACCAACCGTTAACCCCAACCAAGCCGTCCCAGTCGTTTCGACACGATCGAAATTGTTCTTCGCCAAATTTTCAGCAACAATCGCGCCCCCTTCGCCGTTGATCATGTGGTTGCGATTGAATGCAGTTGCAATCACTTGATCCTGTGTCGGATTGTCGAGCAGGTCACCTGCCAACTGTTCGATCGTAAATTGATCGTATGGCATGTTGTCGTTAAACGCTTTGGTGACCCAATCTCTCCATGGCCAATTCATCCGATAGGCATCCATTTGAAACCCATTGGTGTCTGCGTAGCGCGCGACGTCGAGCCAATCAAGCGCCATTCGCTCCCCGTAGTGGGGCGAAGCAAACAATCGATCAACCGCATCTGAATAGGCCGCATCGCCTCGAGCTGCTGCGTCTTTTTTAAAGGAATCCAATTCAGCGAGCGTAGGCGGAAGCCCCGTCAGGTCCAGCGTCACTCGGCGTAACCATTTGGTAGGTAATGCTGCATTGGAAAACTCAAGCCCATTTTTCTTAAGCCGTTTTTCAATGAAATAGTCGATCGCAGAAGCGGTTGTGGATGCCGCAACTTGCGGACGAACGGGCGCGACAAATGCCCAATGCTCTTCGTATTTAGCTCCTTCGGAAATCCAACGACGAATGAGCTCTCGCTGAGCTTCACTCAACGGCTTCTTGTGAGCGGACGGCGGAGGCATGACTTCGTCTTCATCTTCACTCAGAATCCTCCGCAACAGCTCTGACTCATCGGGCTGGCCAGGCTCGATCACGCTGAGTGCTTCGTCGCGTTGATCCAACCGCAAGTCCGATTCTCGATTGTTTTCATCGAAACCATGACAGAAGTAACAATTGTCTGACAGAATCGGTCGAATGTCTCGGTTGAATGAAACGTCTTGCGCAAGAGCAGACGAGACGGCGAGGACACCAAGAGCGATTGCTAAACAAGTGTTTTTCATCGAGTGGCTGGGATCCTTCTGAATGAAATTTGCAAAACCGAGACGGGCAATCCCTACTATAGAGAGTGACAAACGAAATTGCTGCACCATGCTTCAGTCGCAAAAAAAAGCGTCATCGATTCTTGTGAATCAATGACGCTTTTGGTGTCTGAAGTGACTAATCGTTCAATCTACTCAGTCAAAATCGTTGGCAAGTTGTTGGCGATCTCTTCAAAAATTTCAATCAACGCACTTCCGTCATCGGCATGATAGTGTCGGCCGTGACCGATTCTTGCGACTTCTGCCATGGTATCTTTATCAGCACCAAGTGAAAAAGTCACCGCGTGAACCGTAATTTCGTTTTCGTCCATGATGTCTTGAACAGCAGCCTCCGGATCTTGGCCGTTGTTGTTTTCGCCATCGGTTAGAACAACAATCGTTTTCGCCGCGAACGGACGAGCGCCTGGTCCAGATACAATTGGAGGAAGGCCAGTCGTCATTCCACTGCCGATCGCAGTACCACCGTAAGGGCTGATTCCATCAACCTTGTTTCTGATATTCGCGTAATTGTCCTGAAGCGAATACTCAAGCGTTGCTGAATCCGAAAACGTGACAAGCGAAACAAGCTCTTCTTGATCGGTAATATCAAGGACATCCAAGAAAGCGGTCACGCCTTGGTCAAGGTACCACCAACGGCTGAACCTTGGTGCGCCACTGACGTACTTCCAATCTTGGCAGTACATTGCCTTCTCATCTGTCAACTCGCTGTTCTCAGATGACGAGTAAGTGCTTCCAAGAGTGTGATTCGTGTTCGTCCACTTTTCCAATTGGTAAATTACGTTGTTGGAATACGTACGATCATACAACCAGTCTGTGGCGTCTTGATACTCAGACCAGGAGATCAATCGCTCGGAGTAAGTTTCACCCTCAACCCAATAAGAGTAAGCGTAATCAAAGTTCTCCCAACTCGAATGAGCGTCTTCTTCTTTGTACCACCCCTGCCAACGCCAACGACCATTGCGCCATTTCCAGTAAGCGTACTCATAGTAGCCAGGAGTCGTCGTCGTCTCGTAGGTGTTGTACAGGTCTTCAAGCGTATCTTCGAGGCCAACTTCATCGCGATAGTAAAGCATGGAACCTGAGCGATCGAGAACCAATGCAATGTCTCGGTCGACTTGAGTTGCAATGGAACGTCGCGCCGGGTGGAACAGGTTGGTACCTGCAACCACCAACGATGCAGCCTCTCGTGTTCCACCACCTCCGCCACCCGAACCGCCGGTGCCAATGTCTCCTGGCTGACTACCATGATTAACGGCTCCACCAACATCGGGATCGAACGCAACCATTCGGAAGATCATTGGAATGTCCAAGTCACCCGTAACGCCCAGACTCGATGGTCGAGTTGTTCCGTCTCGCACATCCGCAACCGGAATCTCGGTAAACTCATACATACCGAAACCGGATCCATAAGCATTGTCACCTCGAATTGACCTACCAAAATGCAAAGTAATTTGGGCGGCTTCGTCGTCGGTTCCAACAGACAATTGTCGCCCGGCTACCAAGTTGGCTTGGGCAATTCGAGTCGCATGGAAAATCGTCAAGTCAACTGACTCGTCGATGTCATCGGTCTGCAAATAGCTCATTGCTCGCCCACCCGCATGACATGATGCATCAGTGGCGATTTTTAGCTCAGTCGAAACCAATTGCATGTAAGCAAGGTTGATCGCGAATCCAGCGAAAATCAAAAGCAACGGTAAAAGCAACGCGAACAAGGGCATGATTGCACCTCGCCGCGACTGCAAACCTGAAATAGGTTTTTTCGGTTGGAATGTTGTTGGGTCAAACATCATTGTCTCCAGAATCAAAAATTGTCTTGAGCGAAAGCCCAGACCTAGTTGGAAGCAGTCGAAGCATCAAAGAAGCCCCGATATCGTTCCGTATTAAGTGTCATTTGTGCGACGATTCGATTGTCACCAAACATACTGCCTGGCAAGATCACCGCGTTATTCTTAAGTTCGATCTCGACGCGTGTCGTGACCGTCTGTGTATCAAATTGAATTTCGTTTTCAACGTTTCCATCTTCGTCCGGCCCATCAGATCCGTTTACAGTGATCGTGGCTTGAACACTGCCAAGACGATTTAGGATTAGTTGTGCTCGGTCGATTCCATCTTCAACGGTTGCACCTTCACTAATGATCAAACGTGTTGATTCGTAACAAGCGTTTTGCGCCACGTTGCGAAGCATGCACATTCTTGAGAACTCACAGCAAACCGTGATCACGATCAAGAAGGCAGGTGCGACCATCACGAATTCGATCGCGGTCGCCCCGCGTCGGGCTTTACCGCGACGGCGTCTACTTTTTATTGGATTGGAAAACATATTGACTTCCTGTTTTACTCATCAAACTCGCG
>CAYMFZ010000054.1:9270-16470 GCA_964389585.1 uncultured Pirellulaceae bacterium
CAATCAAGAAAGCAGGTGCAACCATCACGAATTCAATCGCGGTCGCTCCGCGCCGATTTTTACGGCCACGAAGGCGTCTATTTTTTATTGGATTGGAAAACATATTGACTTCCTGTTTTACTCATCAAACTCGCGAACCATCGAAACTGAACACGAAACGTTTCGGTTCACGAAGGAGTCGAAGATATACAATGAGTTGCCAGCCGTCGGTGCGACGATTTGGACATTGATTTCATCAAGTGCGTCGAGGTCGTCGAAAGTGGCCGGGGTAATCGTTACGCCGAGCGATGAATCATCGTCAGGAATAATGACTTGCCGATCGGCAAGCGCGGCAAGCACCGTATCACGAACGTCTTGGGCTGTTCCATTGCGACGAACGCCAACGCGAGCACCTTCGAAAGCACAAATGGTGATTGATTCTTTTAAGTAGATTCCTGCACATGCTTCAAGCGTTCCCATCATGATCAACACGATCAGGGGAAAGCAGATTGCGGCCTCGACGGCAGCCCCGCCTCGACGAGTGTTTCGCCTTGATCGAGATCCGATCTTGCGTGAACGTCGTGAAAGCGATTTGAATTTTGTGTTGTTCGAGAACATGGTTCTTAAATAACTGAAAACAGATTTTTTCTACTAATCGAAACCTATGTCAGGATTTCGAACCAACCGGGGACAGTTTTCAGATAAACCCAAATTCACTCGCTTGCTAAACCAACCGCTCGACCCAATCGTCAAACTCAATACAACCCAAACGCTTGAACACGATCTGAGGGCCAAACCCCACCACTTTGCGCAAAATGGGGCAGTTCAGGACGCTGTTTTAACCAAGCAAGCTCAAAAGTTTGGATGTGCCGATGATGAGGATTAAACGGTGGTCTGCTTCCAAGCATCACCAAAGGTCCATCCAGACTTGCCTATTTGCAACGAGCCATGACGTTATCGCCCCACAATTTCGACTCGCTAATTGATATACCGAATGCGGTTGTCAATCAGGGAATCGGTCTATGGGTGCGTATGTTTCGGTTTAATTCGCGATGCGTATCGTGCGCGATTTTGTTGCTGATTTCGCTTCCGCAAAACGGGCTTGCGCAACAAATCGGCATGACTGAGCAGACAACTCACCCAACAAACGATGTCGAGAATCGTAAAAAGGGATGGCAAGCACCTCCGGAAGAATTTGCCCCGCCAACCCAAGCCGAGCTTCGATTCAATCGACGTCTGGCCAATCGACATCTGACGCGTAAGACGAAAATCGACTCGATCAATCCGAACGCGCAAGATCGAGATCAGCGTGTACTAGAAAACAGTTTGATCCAGCCGGCCGAGTCGCTCTCTTCAAACTCGTCCGATTCAACGCCGTTACCTTGGCAACCGCAATCCGAGAATCCACTTGCTAATCCAGACAACGATCAACAAGCAACACTTGATGAGTTTGAAAGACTGGCGATTCAAAACCACCCGACACTCAACGCTGCGGTTGCTCGCATTCTCACCGCACGCCATGAAGCGCTTCAGGCCGGACTTGCGCCCAACCCTGTGTTGGGCTTGTTCATTGACGAGCTTGGTAACGAAAACGATCCGGGGCTTTGGGGCGCCTATCTGCAACGCAAAGTTGTCCGCGGGAACAAACTTGCCCTTGGTAAACAAATTAAAAAACGCGAAGCCAACGTGCTTGAAATTGAATTTGAGTCTCAAGTGCTGAGAATCAAAACCGACGTTCGGACTTCGTTTTACAAACTGCTGATCGCTCAAAAAAAGTATGAACTCGTTTCGCAGCTTTATGAAGCCCAGCAAAACGCAATTTCGAAATCGGCCGAATTATTCGACGCTGGAGAAACGCCCAAAACGGACTTGTTGCAGACGGAGCTTCAAGCGCAGAAAACGATGATCGTTCTTTCCCAAGTCGAAATCGCGATGAAGAATGCCTGGCGCGAACTTACTCTGGTGATTGGCAACCCGGATATGCCTTTTCGAACCGTGACGGGCTCGCTTGATCCAATTGCCGAGAAAATCACTTACGCTGAGTGCTTGGCTCAGATCATTGCCAACAGCCCTGAGATTCAATCCGCCAACGCGGAGGTGATTCGTGTTCGCGCGACAGTTGAGCGAGAAGTCGCCGAAACAACTCCCAACTACCAAACCCAAGTCACCCTTGGACGCGACTCGGCATCAAATCACTTTTTCACGGGTGTTCAACTTCAAGTTCCTCTCCAAGTCTGCGATCGCAATCAAGGCAACATTGCTGCGGCCAAGTCTCGACTGACGGTTGCTCAACAAGAGGTCGATCGAATCAAACTGAATCTGGCAAAACGACTATCCCAAGAGTATCAACAATACGAGTCGGCTTTGGCGAAATCAGAGATGTTCAACAATGCGCTACTTCCCAAAGCCCAACAAACCCTTGATTTGCTGGTCACTGGCTACCCAGAGGAAGTCAGCTTTTTGCAGTTAATCACGGCCCAGCAAACCGTGATTGACATCACGTTGGAATATCTTGATACGATCAGTCAACTCTGGGACAGTCGACTTAAGATTGAGGGACTCTTGTTGAATAACAGTTTGAATAATTAGAGGACATTTCAAAACCTAAAATCGTACGATCATCGTAGTGGGATTCGCCAGAATTCCCTTTGTTTTGAAAGCGAGTTGAGACTTCTGGCGAAGTCCACTACAGGTTTTGAAATACCCTCTAGTTTGGAACGGACAATTCACCAATCGCGTATAACTTACAGTCAGCCGTCATCAAAACGAGCCTGTGCTGACACTCCTTGGCATGAGCCCAATCAAAACCAATATTTAACATGAGCCGCAACTCACGGAAAATCTGGCCAACTTTGATCCTGTGCGCGACACTCTTAGGAGTTGGCGGCGCGGCTGGTTTCTTCTTGCGCCCAATCATACTTCCCGTCTCGAACCATGATGCTGTCCCGGACGCTCCCGCCGAAGTTGTTGACATTGAACACGGTGGCGGCGATATCGTTGAAGTGAAAGAGCCAACGATGTTGAACATGGATCTTCAAATCGGCAAGTTTGAAGTCCGCGATTATCGTCAAAACATCCGAATCCCGGCCAAAGTCGTCGAACGAATTCCACAGAACCGTCGAAGTGTAACGGCGCCGATCAGCGGTCGAATTCGGAAAGCCTTCATCGCGGAGGGCCAAGCCGTTCAACCAGGTGAAAAGTTGTTTGATTTCTTGATCACCGACGAATCTTTGTCGCAATCCCAAGTCGGCCTATTAGGCGTGATCTCTGACATCGACTTAAATCAAAAAAGTCTCGACCGCATTAAGCCACTGGCTAAATCGGGCGTCGTGAAACGCTCACGAGTTTTGGACATTGAACTTGAGATAGACAAACTGACCCAAAAACGTGACGCGCTCAAACAAGAGCTTTCGCTTCGCGGCATGGACGAGAATAAAATTCGCGAACTCATCGAAAATAAAAGCTTGATGCAAACGATGACCGTGTTCGCGCCGGAACTTGATGTTCAATCTGAACCGGAGACAGTCAACACGGCCTCAGAGATTCCACAATTGAACCTGAACAGCATTCCTCACTTTGGACCAACTTTTCGATTAGAGAATGGCGGTTCATTCAAACAAGCATCCACTCAAAACAAATCCAAAAATGAAATCTACTTTACGGTTGAGTCGATCGCCGCACTCGAAGGCAGCAATCAGAAACTCGGAGCCAAGCTTTGCGAGCTGACTTATCATTGCAACATGCTGATCGAAGGGATGGCTTATGAGTCAGACATAGAAAAGATCTCCCAAGCCAATGACAAAGACTGGCGATTCGAAGCTCACTTTGGCGAAGGCGACAACGCGATCATGCGAAGTGAGTTGAAACTTTTTCAAATCGACAACCACGTCGACAACCAATCACAGACATATCCTATCTTTGTCGAATTAGAAAACGAAATCATCAGCCAGACGACAGACGACAAAGGCCGCAAGTACGTGAATTGGCAGTTCAAACCTGGCCAACGTGCGCACTTGGAATTTCCAATCGAAATCTGGGAAAAGCAGGTTGTCGTTCCGTTGGCGGCGCTCGCTCGCGAAGGACTTGAGACGTTTGTGTTTCTGAAAATCAGCCACACGCATGAGGCGGCTGACGGAACGGTGATTCATGAGTTTCAAAAAGTCCCCGTCAAAGTACTTCACACTGACAAGCATTTTGCGGTTCTCAAAAAGAACATCAAACTCGACGTCTACGAGGAATACGCCCTCGATCAAGCTTACAAGCTAAACCTTGCGTTGAAGCAATCTGCCGGCGAAGGCGGTGGACACGGCCACGAACATTAGCATAGCCTTGGGCAGTTGGAACCTGTAGTTGGAAGATTCAGGGCTAACCCAGAGTGTTCTGAACTGTTGCCAGTCCAGCTACTATTTCCATTCGAAGGTAGCGAACAAATTGGCGGAATCAGAATTCCGCATTCCCCATTCCGAATTCCGCATTTGATCCACCTTGCTTAACGCAATCATCCAACTTGCTCTTCACCGGCGCGCCATCGTGCTTTGCTTAGCGGTTGCGGCAATCGTCATGGGATTGTTGGCGATTCAACAACTTCCGATCGATGTACTGCCAGATTTGACTCGTCCCCGCGTGGTCATCATCACCGAGTGCCCTGGCATGGCCCCCGAAGAAGTCGAACGCCAAGTCACCATTCCGCTTGAAACAACGGTCAATGGTGCCTCAGGCATCATCGCCGTTCGCAGCAAATCCGACGTGGGTCTTTCAGTGATCAACGTTGAGTTCGATTGGGGTTCGGACATTTATCGCTCGCGTCAGATCGTAACAGAGCGCATGTCTCTGGCGCAGGTTCAACTTCCGCCAGGAGTCCAGCCGAGACTTGGTCCGCTTTCGTCACTGCTCGGGCAGATCATGCTGATTGGCATGTGGAGCGAAACCGATTCGGTGGATCCGCTAAAGCTCCGCGAGGATGCGGACTGGGTCGTCAAGAAACGGCTTCAGCAAATTCCTGGCATTTCCGAGGTCATCACAATGGGTGGCGGCCGCAAGCAATACCATGTGTTGGTCGATCAGCACCAACTGCATAAATACGAGGTCACGCTGTCAGAAATCGAATCTGCGATTCGAAATGCAAACGTCAACGTCAACGGAGGCTATGTCGATCGGAATTCAACCGAGTTTTTGGTTCGTGGAATTGGTCGCCTGGAAAACATCGATCAATTGAATCGTGTCGTTGTTAAAGCTGACTCGAAGCGAGCCGTGTTGCTTGAAAACGTTGCCGAGGTAAAACCGGTTCCGCAAGTCAAACGGGGCGATTCATCAGTCAACGGAAAACCGGCGGTTGTGTTGACAATTCAAAAGCAGCCGTTGACGGACACTCGAAAACTTTCCGACGAGATCGTCAAGGCACTCGACGAAGTCCGCCCGACATTATCCGAAGGAACACGGCTCGAGGTTACCTATCAACAACGCGATTTCATTGACCACAGTGTCTGGAATGTAATCGACGCGCTTCGTGACGGGTCCATTCTTGTGGTTCTCGTTCTGTTTCTGTTTCTGTTCAACGCACGCACAACGTTGATTACTTTGACGGCGATTCCCGTTGCGATCGTGGTTACCGCGCTTGTGTTTCGATATTTTGAGCTGTCCATCAATGTTATGACGTTGGGTGGAATCGCGATTGCCTTGGGAGAATTGGTTGATGATGCGATCGTCGACGTTGAAAACATCTACCGAAGACTGCGTGAGAACTCACGGCTAGAAAATCCGCGACCAATCCTAAAAGTCATCTTCGAAGCCAGCGTTGAAGTTCGAAACGCGATCATCATCAGTACCATGCTGGTGATTCTTGTTTTTGCTCCGCTGTTTGCCTTGAGTGGAATCTCCGGTCGGATGTTTATTCCACTGGGCATTTCTTACATCGTTTCCATTGTCGCATCGACGATCGTTTCCTTGACGCTAACTCCCGTCATGTCTTATTACCTGTTAGGCGGTACGAAGGCAGAGAAAACAACAACTGGTGACAGTCTCGTGGTCCGAGGCCTCAAGGCGTTGTTTGCCCCGGTCATTCGCATGAGCATGACGCCACTTGGGTTCTCGATGATTTCTTTGACAACTTTGGTGGCGGTTGCGGTAAGTGGATTGCTGGCGGTTCGAATGGGACAAGAGTGGATCCCCAAATTCGATGAAGGCGCGATGCAACTCAACCTGTTTGCCGCACCGGGAACTTCATTAATAACTTCCATGGAAATTAGCGGAGCGGCAAACCTACAATTGCAAAATCTTGTCCACTCCGATGATAACCCCGATGGATTCATTAAGTACTACACGGCGAGGACGGGACGCGCTGAGAACGACGAGCATGTGATGGGCGTCAACACAACCGAGTACATCATCTCGTTGGTCGAAGATCACGGCAAGACTCGATCCGAGATCATTAAGATCTTGGAAGAAACGGCGCAGCTCTTACCTGATGTTGAAAACGAAACCGACCAGCCGATTCGTCACCTGATTAGCCATTTGATCTCCGGTTCGACCGCCGAGATCGCCGTAAAATTATTCGGCGATGACCTCGATACGCTCGTTCGAAAAGGAACCGAGATCCGTGACGTGATCTCCGATGTACCGGGCATCAAGCCACCAAAACTGGAGCAACAGCAAGTCATTCCGCAGCTTCGAATCGTGCCCGACTACGAGCAACTCGCAGCGTACAAGCTAAGTGCGGCGCGAGTGTTTGAACTTGTGGAAACGGCAATGCAAGGCAAAGTCGTTTCGGAAATGGTTGAAGCGGAACGCAAGTTTGAAATCGTAATTCGGTTTCCTGATCAGTACCGCGAGAACTTCGAAGAGTTGGGCAGAATCCCGCTTGAGTTGCCGGGCGGCGGTTCAATTCCGCTTTCGACGGTCGCGAACATTTACGAGTACGGCGGGCCCAACACAATCAATCGAGAGGATCAGCGAAAAAGAATCGTGGTTCGGGTTTACACCGACGGGACAGATCTTGGCACTGCCGTGGCTGCGATCAAAAAGAAAGTCAAAGACAATGTCGAACTGCCCGAAGGCTACTTTGTTTCGTACGGAGGCCAATTTGAAGCCCAACAATCGGCGACCAAACAAATTCTAATTCTCAGCGTCGTTGCAATCTTCGCCGTGTTCGTAGTTTTGTATTCGAGCTATTCATCTTTCAATATCGTGTGTCAGATTTTGATCGCGCTACCCGTCGCGTTCATC
>CAYMFZ010000055.1:0-16358 GCA_964389585.1 uncultured Pirellulaceae bacterium
CGCCAGGAGGTGTTACACCTTATCGAGCCGCCATCCTGATTTTGATCACTGGAATGACGCTTGCGATTGTGGCAAGTCTCGAATCATTATTGTGTGCTGAGGCCACCGACAAATTGGATCCTCAACGAAGACAAACCGATCTCAGTCGAGAGCTTCGAGCGCAGGGAATTGGTAACGTTGTTTCGGGCATGATTGGTGGCTTGCCAGTCACACAAGTCATCGTCCGTAGCTCGACCAACATTCAGTCGGGAGCACAAACCCGCCTCGCTGCATTCGTCCACGGCGTTTTCCTAGTCGTGTGTGTCGTGGCAATTCCGGGTGTCTTGAATCTGATTCCGCTTGCAAGCCTTGCAGCAATTCTGTTCGTCGTCGGATACAAGTTGGCACATCCTTCAAAATTCAAGGCGATGTTTGCTCAAGGTTGGACTCAGTTTTTGCCATTCATTATCACGATCATTGCTATCCTGGGGACCGATTTGCTGATCGGAATCGGGATCGGCTTGATCGTTTCGCTATTCTTCATTTTGAAAAACAGCTATTTCAAATCGTTCCGAATGAATTCGGAAGAACAAAATGGAAGAAAAGTTTACCGAATGACATTGGGTGAACGTGTCTTCTTTATTAACAAGGCCACGATTCAAAACGCCTTGTCAGATATTGAACCAGGCAGCAAATTGATTGTTGATGCGTCCAATACGGTTCACGTAGATCAGGATGTGACAGACGTTTTCGATGACTTTGAGACTCATGCGAAATTCGAGAACATCGAAATCGAGCGGCTTAACAGGCAAGAAGATTTGGCAGGCCAGTCAGCTCAGGCCACGTAAGATTCTTGGTGAAGATCAGAAGTTTGGAGATGATTGAGTCATGCTCTGACGAATCAAGGCGCCGCGAAACGTTTGTTTCGCGGCGCTTTTTTTTGATAAACCAGCGGTGCCTTAGAAATTTTTACCAAACCACTTGGGTTCTTTCAAACCACTTTGGTTCTTGTTAAGTAGTGGACGAGGTTACGAGTCCTGCTTTCCCCAAACCAGGTAGTCCTGAAATAATTCTGTAGGCCCCAAAAAACACAAGGATTCGTAGCCTCATCCATTACCGCAATCCTAGATTCAGGAATCGGCAAAAAGCGCTACGCGATCAACTCTTTGATCACCTCACCACCAAACTGGCTGAGTTGTTTGTAACGTCCCGCATGGAAATAGGTCAGCTTGTTATCGTCGAGCCCCAGTAGATGTAGCAGAGTTACATGAAGATCGCGGATTGGATGAACACAATCGACGGCGGTTGCACCGATCTCGTCCGTCGCTCCAACGATGGCACCTTTCTTGACGCCACCACCGGCCATTAGCATCGTCATCGCGTCGGCGTTGTGACCACGACCTAGCGAATACACGCCGCCACGTTTGTTGTTGTCTGGAGTACGTCCAAACTCACCCGTCCAAATCACAAGCGTGTCCTCGAGCATGCCGCGAGCTTTGAGATCTGAAATCAAAGCCGCCATGGGTTTATCAACGCTTTTGATTCGAGATGAGTGTCCTCGCTCGAGGAAGTCATGGCTATCCCAGCCGCCACTGAAAATCTGGACGAAGCGAACGCCTTTTTCAACCAGCCGACGCGCCATCAAACATTGTCGTCCAAACGCCGCAGTGTCTTTGTCGTTCAGGCCATACATTTCGTGAACATATTCCGGCTCGCCATCCAAGTCGATGACTCCGGGAACTTCTGTTTGCATTCGATACGCCAACTCGTAGCTTTCCATTCGAGCCGCCAAATCCTGATGGGTTGGGTGCTGCTGGAGGTGTTGCTGATTCAAAAATGAAAGCTCATCAAGAAACTGCCGTTGGTGCTGGCGCGTTTTGAATGACGGAGATTGCAAATCCAGAATCGGACTTCCCTCCGGACGTAATCGAGTTCCCTGAAAATGAGCCGGCAAAAATCCGTTGCTCCAGTTTGTTGAGCCGCCTTGCGGAAGGGCCAATTCGGTCATCACGACATAGCCCGGCAGATTCTGATTCTCTGAACCCAGGCCATACGTTGCCCAAGACCCAACCGACGGGTCGCCTCCGAGGCGACTACCCGTGTTCATGTGGAACAACGCCTCAGGGTGGTTCAACGATTCCGCGGTGCAGCCCCTATAGTTACACAGTTCGTCCGCAACGTTTGGATCGGCCATGTATTGCCATTGATCACACATGTCGATGCCGGACTGGCCAACCTTGCGCGTCTTGAACGGGCTGCCGACATAGAACTTGAATCCAGTTGCCAAACCTCGGGTCGATTTGGATTCCTTTTTATGCAGCCGGTTCAATTCCGGTTTCGGGTCGAACGTGTCAACGTGTGATGGGCCGCCTTCCATGAACAGCATGATCACGTTTTTTGCTTTGGGCGTCGTCATGGAAGGTTTGGGAGATAGCGGACCAGGTTTTTCCTTATCTTTATCTTCCAACGCCTTGGCGATCGTTTCGGTCGCCAGCATGTCGGTTAGCGCCAAAGACCCAAGCGTCGCCCCTAAGCCGTACATGAATTGACGGCGAGAGATGTTCGCGCGAAGGCTTTCGAGTAGTGATGATTCGTGATTGAATTGACTCATGATTCTTCTCGACTGAAGTTCTTTGTTGTTGTCTTTTAGCGTTTACTTTCGTGCGTGCTTTGACGCGTGCCCATCGGCTTGATGCTGAAGTCTCACCACTAATAGATGTAGAGGAATTCGTTGCTGTTAAACAGCATCAAGCATAAATCTGCCAAAGCCCGCGTTTGGGAATCGACTTCGTTTGCTTTTTTGTCGGAGGTGTAGTTTTCGAATACCGGCAAGATCTCTTCGTACTCAAATGGCTTGCCTGAAAACTCTTCGACAACCGAACGAGTGATCTTTGTTGGGTAAGTCGTCGGTTTTGGCTCAACGCCTTTGTGATACTTCTTCATCTTTTCAAGGTAAGAAACCATTCGTTTGCTTTCGGCATCCGTCGGTCGGCGACTGAAAGCCAGCTCAAACGCCTGCTGAACGCGGTCTTCGTTAGATTCTGAATCACCTTTCAAGCGTAGAGCAAATGCGATAGCTCGATCAAGCATCAACTCACTATTCATCAGCGTAAACGCCTGAGGTGAAACCGCCGCTACATCTCGGGCTTCGCATGAATCATTCGGATTCGGTTGATTGAAGACTTCAAGGAACGGGTCAGCTTGGCCACGAACGCGATAGGCATAAATGCTACGCCGATTACGAATCTCGGGCGTCGGCGAAGGTTGGTAAGCCGGAGCAAGCGAAAACTGGATCATGCGCGGCTGAAGCGCAACCTCCATGTTGATCTCAGGCATAACGGGCAAGCCGCCAACCGTCGTGTTCAACTCGCCTGTCACCTTCAACATCGCGTCACGAACTTCCTCTGCCGTCAAACGACGAGTTGGAAAATAAGCCAGCAAGTCGTTGTTTGGATCGTTGTTGAGCAAAGTTTTTTGATCGGGGTGGCTGCTCGCCATCTGATACGTGTCGCTAAGCATGATTTGCCTGTGCAGACGTTTTAGCGTCCAGTCGTTATCAACAAAGTCGATGGCCATCCAGTCAAGCATCTCAGGGTGCGTTGGCTTTTCACCTTTGACGCCAAAGTTGTTTGGATTACCAGCGATTGGTTTGCCAAAGTGATACTGCCAAACGCGATTGACGATCGACCGCGCCGTCAGCGGGTTTTCAGGGCTGGCAATCCAATTCGCCAACGCCAATCGCCGACCGTTTGGGTCGTTGCTAATTACATAAGGATCCTCAGCATTTTCTTTGACGGGCACACCCAACACGCTCATGACGCCAGGCTGAACTTTTTCGCCATGGGCTTCGAGGGCTCCTCCGGTGAAAACGAAATTGACGTATTCAGCGTCCGCTTTGATTTTCCCTGGCATCCGCAGCTTACGCGCGTTCAAAAATTTAGGATCCGGCCCGTTGTAGACCGATTGCACCATCGGTTCATAACGCTCAAGCCGACGATTCCAAATCCATTCGTCCTGTTCACGAATCTTAAGCATTCCCTCGTCGACGTAATCTAGTCCGTAGTGGCGAGGCGGTTTGATTTCGTCGGCATCATCTTTGCGATCCTTGTGAGATTTGTACTCAAGGTCGTTTTCTTTGTACCATTCACGAGCAGCGTCTTCGCGCTTTTTGGTTAACTCATTCTTTTTGTTAATCGCGTACTCACGCAACGTCTTAACGATTGCTTTGCTTTCTCCGAAGCCATCGAGATTTTCTTCGGGCAAAAATTCTGCTGGACGTTCAGCCAATTGCGTCGCAGCAAACGCGGCGTAGATTCGATAGTAGTCCTTGGTCGGAATAGGATCGAATTTGTGGTCATGACATTTCACGCAGCGAAGCGTCGTGGCAAGAAAAGTTTGGCCAACCGAGTTAACAACGTCGTCAACATAAATTTGACGAGCCTCTGGCTGTTTTGTCATCGCAGGATCCCAAGCACCCATGCGTAGGTAACTGGTCGCAACGAGAAGCTCCGCGTCTCTTTCTTCCTCAGGTTGTTGCTCCCAAAGTTCGTCACCCGCGATCTGCTCGACGATGAATTCGTTGTACGGTTTGTCGTCATTGAACGCGCGAATCACATAGTCGCGATAGCGCCACATGTTCGATCGCTCGTAATCATTTGAGTATCCGGCGGTGTCCGCATAACGAGCGACGTCGAGCCAGTGTTGCCCCCAACGTTCGCCATAGTGCGGGCTTTCGAGAAGTCGATCCACGAGTTCTGACCAAGCGTTTGCGGAATCGTTTTCCCAAGCTGTTTGGAATGCGTTGACTTCTTCTGGCGTCGGAGGAAGTCCAGTCAAATCGAACGTGGCGCGACGAATCAGCGTGAGGGGATCGGCTTGCGGGGCTGAAGTGAACGAGACCGCGTTTTCGGTCGACGCTTCTTTCATTCGCTTCTGAATCAAGAAGTCGATCGGGTTTGCTTCATCAGGAATCGCGATGCTTTCAAGCTGCTTGCGGTTCAAAGGTTGAAACGCCCACAGGTCTTCTGGTTGATAGCGTCGGTTGGTCCAGTCTTCAGACGTGCCGCCGCTCGTTTTGACGATCAGTCCATCTGCCGTCGCGATTTGCATCGCCTCTTCATCGCGAAACTTTTTCTGTTTGTCTTCTGAAGGCCAAGGAGCGCCACTTTCAATCCAGGCACGAACGTATTCAATTTGCTCTTCGTTAAGTCGGTCGTTTTCTTTGGGCGGCATCTCAAGGTCTTCCCAAGTGATCGCGCCCATCATCGTTCCTTCGTCTGGCTTGCCAGGAACCACGGTTGGATCTTCAGATTCGCCACCGCGCAATAACAGCTCGCGGGTCAGCATGGAATAATCGCCTTTGATGTCATCGGCATCGTTGCCGTGGCAGCCAAAGCACTTGTCTTTGAGGACGGGAAGAACCTTCAGAGTAAACTCTCGTTCAGCTTCTTCGTCACCAATCAATGGCGCACTGACAGTTGTCAGCGATACGAACAACAAGCCAAGCAAACAGCGATTGAAAAATTGTTTTTGAATCATCTTGATACTTACTTCGATAACCAGAAGTCAAAATTAACGTTGAACAACAAATCTATTTAAGCGGCAATTCGGGAATTACCTAATTTGCAATTTTCTAATTGGGTTTGCCAATTTGATACTGCTCAGCAATCTCTTGGGAAGAAAGTGCCTTTGAAAAAAGTGTGAATTCATCGAGGCTTCCATTGAGGTTGCGAACAATAAATTCCGGGTCCGTGCGATACATTGGCTCGCTCCAGTTTCCAATCGAAGCCGGACCGATCTTTACCTTATCAACCAACAGCTTGTCCGGAATTGATTCAGAACCAATCGACTTGCCATTGATGTAATGCGTGACAAGTTTGTCGTCGATGTCGTAGACCGTCGTAATCATCATCCAAGTTCCACTCAGTGAAGAGTTCCAAAAACTTGGCGAGTAGAAATCGTGTTTGGGAAATACACGAGTAACTCCGTCTTCGAGAAAAGGGCGATCGTCTTCGGCCAAATATTTCTTGACGGAGAAGAAAAGTCGTCCGTCTTTCATGATCTGCCAGTGTGGTTCTGAAAGCTCGTGTCCGTCGGTGAGAAACAATGAGTTGTATTCTTTGTCGAGGCTATTTATCTTCACCCAGCAAGTCAAAGTGATGCTGCCAAACTCGCCGGGAACATCGACTCGAACACGACTGCCAACACGGCTGAAATCGAGAGCGCCGTCCGCAATTCCCCAGCGGTCTTTCGTTCGCTCACACGCAACGACGGCTCCTTCGCTGGCGCGAGTGCTGGAATGGTTGGCGAGGTTTTCAATTCGACGCGAGGAAGGTTGCTCCGAGTCAGCCCGATAAAACGCAATGACGTCTTTGCTTTTTTGAAGCTGTTTCCCAAAATCAAGCCAGCTCTTGATTCGGTCGGATCGTCGAGTTGAGCCGTTTTTTACAAACAACTCGGGGCTGACGACGCCTAGAGACTCGACCAGCTCGTGTGCTTTTACGACGCCATCCGAAAGCTCTCTCAACTCGCCCTGGAGGAGCCTTTCAGGCTTCGAGCCGTGAGGTTGAAGTTCGACTTCACCAGAAACGACTTCGACTCGCGAGCCAGTGGAGTCAACGTCGATGGCGAATTCGGTGCCAAGGTCAATGACGTTACCTTGCTTCGTTTTGATTTGAAAACCGTGAGCGGATTCGGGAACGTTGGCACTGGCACGGCCTTGATCAATGGTGACTTCCATCGCAGAGTCGATCGAGAATTCGGCTTCGCCCTCGATCACGATTTGAACACCGCTGAATAATTCGAGATGGGCCAAGCCCGATTTCAAGTGAAGTTTCCCGCCGGGAATCAATTCACCTGTCGAGATCGTTTGCTCATTCCACACAGCATCGGAATGACCAGCGAGAATTCCAAAACCCGCGGCCGTCGGTTCAGCTTGTTGAATGCCGGGCCTGATAATCGTAGGCAAGTGCCGAATGACAGGTCCAAAATGGATTGGCTCAATCGGTAGCCAGATGACGATGCCTGCGAGAGTTGCGGCCAACGCCATGCCAACAAGTGCCAGCCATTTTATCCGCTTGCGCGTTTTGCTTGGCCCCGATCCAACGATCGAATCGAGATGCTTGCCAGTTGAGAATGCGGGAACGCCAGATGGGTCAGTTTGGTCCTGTGATTTCGCCTCACGTTCGAGCAGCAAGTCCAACTGCATTCGCTTGTAGAATTCCTGTCGAACATTTGCATCGACGCTTAACTCGGCCTCAAGCCTGAGAAAATCTGCGTCACTAATGTCGCCATCGATCAAAGCATCAAAAAGTTTCTTGCGTTCACTCGGTGTCATTTTGAATTCTCCATCAAAAGGAGTCTTCGTTCGATACACTCACCTATTGCGGTGCGTAGGCGGTGAAGTGAAACCTTCACGCTTCCAGCCGGTCTGCCGATTCGATTGGCAAAATCCGTCAGTGAGTCTTTACTTGTGTAACGCTCCATCAGCAGTCGTCGGCTTTCTGGTTTCAAGGTGTTGAGGCAGTGGCGTAAAGCTTCGTGGCGAAACAAAAAATTGTCACTGAATTCTTCCAGCTCAGACGCAATTGTCTTTTCAAGATCTTCGGAGAAGACCAGCCTCGCGTCACGCGCTTGGCGCTTGCGGTGATTTAAGACTTCAAACCGAGCGATCGCAAATGCCCAAGCGCGAAAATTTGTTCCCAATTCGAAGTCATCTCTCAATTCCCAGATTTTCGCATTGGCTTGTTGGGCCACATCCGCCGCGCGGTGGTCGCCCGGCATCAGGCTACGTATGTACAGTAGCAGCGAAAGCTGACACTCGGTCAGCAAGCCTACGAATTCCGCCTGCGGAGAGATTGGGTCATCGGGAATGGTCATTAGTTAGATATTCCGTGTTACTGGCGAAAGTTAACACTGATTCTAACTTAGTCCCCCAAAAAGCGCATTGAATATCAATTGCGAAAGATGAATGATTTGCAGCAATGCCATGCTGGAGAGCCAAATCATGTAAGGAAACCCATCCGATGTCGGATGGGTTTTGAGTTGTGGCCGGTTGGGACGGTCGAGTCGCTGGTGGAAACGCTCGCGGATTTATCCAAAACCATTGTGGCATTTCACTCGGTGAAAAAGCGTCAAACTGATGCGAAGCGAAAGTTTGAACAAAGTCCACTCGACGCATCAACCTTGCAGCTCTTGGGACTGATGCTCATTCACGGATTGAATGGCCACAAAAAAGCACCACTAGTCATGTAAGTGGTGCCAAGTATCAATCAGTCGATAAGTGTGATCAACCGACAAGTGTGCAAGTGACAATTCCAAGCACGAGGGACAAAAGCATAAGTCCGTAACGGTGAACGGTAGGTGTGTTTAGCTTAAGTGCGACTGTCTTCATTTTCTTGCCCTCCGAATTATTGATTGTTCGAAGGGGTAATAAACAAATGTCATGCCAAACCATCGTGGTCTGGTAAAACGCGAATTCTACTTACCAATTCGGTCTTTGAAAGCCGTATTATCATCCTAATCTGGCTGGTTTCCCATCAAGTGAATCACAAGTGTGTCATCCAATCGAGTACAGATATTGACCGTTTGAAAACACTTTTCATGTACGTGGGGCAATCTCTTGCAATCGACGGCTAAAGGTGAGTCAGCTCGCGTTGTTGGCCAGATCGTGGACGAACGATTTATGCGGCGACCCTAAGGTTTTCCTAATTGGTAAATACAACTCAGGAAAAATTTGCAAAGTTTTTCTGACCGGTCTGATGCGAATTTCGAAAAATGTATTTCAGTTCAAGTGGTGCTCGAAAACGAGAAGGCGGCAGCGAGTTCTCAAACTGGTGATATGTTTGAAGTGAAAGCAAATCGCTTCGAACTTTTCAAACGGAGGACCGGCCAATGAACGTGTTTTCTTACTTGATCGAATTGAAGCCGCAGAGTTTTTGGTAGTTGATCCAACCGAAACTCAAAGTCGTGTTGATAAGTGTTTTAGGTTTTTCAAAAAGGAACGTTTAAGACTTTGGTTAGGACTGTTTCCCTCAACAGCCAGCCCACGAGATTGATTTCCGCTTTTTCAAACTAGACGCCTGATCCCGGTTGCACCGCCGGTTAAAAGTATCGGGCGTCTTTTTTGTTGGCGCAGCCAAGCAACTCCTACTCATACTCTTCATCCTAATCTTAATCCATTTCTCGAATCGTATTCTGGCATGAGGAAGCTAAGAACCTATCCCAAAGCTTGTCAGCCGTTGGCGCTAGCCTCGGGTCAGTTGAGCGATTGGCTTGTTTTGCTGGTTGTTCCAGCCCGAGGCTAGCGGCTACGGCTCACTGTTGATCGAGTATCTTGGACATTGAATGAACAGGGCAATGAAGTCGGCTTTCTTCTCGAATCACTTCGCCGCTTTCTCGTCGTCTTGCGCCGCCTCGCGTAGCTTCAAATGAATCCGTGCAACCTGCCCCATGAAGTTCGACTTGCCTAACGGATTCACTGCTTCCGCTTTTTTCAATGAAGCAATCGCTGAATTATTGTCTTTCAGCATTTCGTGATACAAACCCGTGTAAAGGTGTGCGTAATAAAGCTGCAATTTCTGTCGATCGCTTCCTTCCGTAAAACGCGCCGAAGTCTTTTTGGCTCGTTTTAAAACGGCTTCAGGCGTCATGCGTCCCGCGAACATCTCGTAAATCTGACTCATTGGAATCCGCGTGTCACCAGTGATTGGAATCAACTTTTTTCTGGCAGCGTCAACATCCGAGACTCGGCTCGCACAAAGCAAATGCCAAACAGCATTTTCGACATCTTGTGAATTAACGGTTTGATGAGTTTCAAACTGACTGACTCCTTCTTGAAAACGATCGGCGTAATAAAGTGCCAGACCTCGTTGCCAAAGTTGGGGTTCGAGCCTTGGTTGAAGCTCGATCGCGTTGTCATAGGCGGCAATGCTCTCGGCGATCTTTCCGGCAGAAAAACTGATATCGCCACGATTCAGGTGGTAAGCGTACTGGTTGGGAACGAGTTCGCAGGCCTTGGTCGCTTTTTCGTAAGCTGACTCGTATTCCCCTTGGTCGTGATCCCGGTTCGCCAAAGTCGTTAATCTCGCGACTTCGATCTTGGTTTCGGCCAATGTCAATTTCTTCTCGGTCGGTTTCGATTCAATCTGCTTTAATGATTCAATCTGGTTTGATTCAATCTGCCTCGATTCAACGCGATCGTTTTCTTGGGCAAACGTGTTGAAGTTCGTTAAGAATGTCACGCCAGTGGCGACGGCAAAAGCCAATGCGATAACCTGAGTTTTGTAAGTCATAAATTCCAATCGAACAATGAACGTTTCCTCCATTGTCTCCGGTTGAATCGAAGATGGGAAGTCGCTCACCTTCTTCGTCCGTATTTTGTAAGTGAGCTGAAGTTGATAAAGTTAGAGGACATTTCAAAACCTAAAATCGTGCGATCATCGTAGTGGGATTCGCCAGAATTCCCTTTGTTTTGAAAGCGAGCTGGGACTTCTGGCGAAGTCCACTACAGGTTTTGAAATACCCTCTAGTAAACCAACCTGCAACCGAAAAAGTATCTATGAAAATCGCGCTCATTCAACAGCATGCGAGTGCTGACAAAAAAGACAACTTGGAGAGAGGTCTGGCTGCCACGCGAAAAGCTGCCGCGGATGGAGCAAACGTGATTTGCTTTGCCGAACTCGCTTTCGAACCATTCTATCCTCAAGTACCTGCGAGTGACGGTTTTGCTGATCTCGCGGAATCCATTCCCGGGCCGACGACGGATCAGTTTTCAAAATTGGCTGCGGAATTGGGAATTGTGATCGTGCTGAACTTGTATGAGCGTGATGGCGATAAAACTTACGATAGCTCGCCAGTGATTGATGCGGATGGGAAGATGCTGGGTGTTACGAGAATGATTCATATCACCGAATACGAGTGTTTTCACGAGCAGGGGTACTACTCGCCGGGCGATACGGGAGCCCCAGTTTACGAAACGAAACATGGGAAAATTGGTGTCGCAATTTGTTATGATCGACACTATCCCGAGTACATGCGAGCAATGGCGGTTGCGGGCGCCGAATTGGTTTTCATCCCGCAAGCCGGTTCGGTCGGCGAATGGCCCGAAGGACTCTACGAAGCCGAAATTAGGGTGGCGGCATTTCAAAACGGATACTTCACGGCGCTTTGCAATCGAGTCGGTGCCGAAGAGAAATTGACATTCGCGGGTGAGTCGTTTGTTTGCGATCCAATGGGTAATGTGATTGCTCGAGCGGGGCAGGGGACGGATGAAACTTTGTTGTGCGACGTAGACCTAAACCAAATCGGTGATTCTCACGCTCGCCAGTTGTTCATGCGAGATCGCCGTCCGGATTTGTATGGTCAATGGCTGGGTCGCTGAAGTCTTATTGGTTGACTGCTTTTAATCTTGTAAATCGAGTGGACATTCTTGGCTGGCAAAGACAAACAACTTGGGCGAAATTACGATCGTGCCGCTTGGTTCTACGAGAAAAGCGCCAAGATATTTTCGACCAATCAAATCCGGGCGAGCAAGCGTTTTCAACTGAAGCACATCAAGCCGGGCGACAAAGTTTTGTACCTTGGTGCCGGAGCCGGCGAAGACGCGCTAATGGCCGCGAGGCACGGAGCAAAAGTGACTTGCATCGACATCTCCCAAGGGATGTTAGATCAAGTTAAACGAAAGTTGGAATCTGAAAATTTGACTGCCGAGCTGATTTGTCAAAACGCCTACGACCACGAGCGATTCGAACATTACGACGTTGTTGCGGCGAACTATTTTCTCAACGTGTTCCGAGAGCCGGGGATGATCAAGATGTTGAACTTCTCCGTTCGGTTTGTTCGTCCGGGTGGGCGATACCTGATCGCCGATGTTGCCCGATCACAAGGCAATGTTTTTGCTCAACTCTTTAACATCGTCCATTTGAAGATGGGCATGATTTGCTTTTGGCTGATGGGAATGGTGCCGCTTCACAAGAACTACGACTACTGTAGCTACTTTGAAAAAGCAGGTTTGGAATTAGAGCATGTTGAGTTTTTTCGATTCGCGAAAAAGGGGCCGGTGCTTTTTCAGTCGATCATCGCAAGACGCTCGGTCGAAAACTGAAACGTGACTCATTCGAACAGATTTGCCGCACTCAACTTAGAGCCTGTCCCAAAATTTGTGAGCCGTAGGCGCTAGCCTCGGGCCAGTTGAGCGAGTGGCTTGTTTTGCTGGTTGTTACAGCCCGAGGCTACCGCCAATGGCTCGCTGTTGATCGAGTATCTTGGTTTTGGGGTAGGCTCTTGGCCTTATGAGGCCGTAACGAGGAACCTTGAAAAACTACTGAAGTTCAATCAGCTCTTTGACTTTGATTCCGTTATTCGATTCTCTACTAGATGGACAGCTTTCGCACGAAGTCCCACACCCCGAGGTGCTCTTGAAAATGGAATTCAAGACTTGCCAAATGAACACGACAATCGCGATCAGCACGATGAAAAGTGCCACGATCGTTTGCCAGTCGAATTGAATTTCTTCAAACAGCACTAATTCGAAACCTTGCGTTTAGAGAGCGTTTTAGAAAAAGTAATTTGAAACCTGAAACGTTGCCAACGCCGCGATGTAAGCCAGAACGGTCATGTAAACAAAAGTGAAAATTGGCCAACGGTAAGAATTGGTCTCTCGTCGGATCACGGCCAGCGTTGAAACGCATTGAGCACACAACGCAAAGAATACCATAATCGAAAGAGCAACCGGCAAGGTAAAAAGTGGTTTGTTCGTCCCTTCCCAAGTCGCAGTTTTCAAAGTCTCTCGCAACGAGGGGGACTCTTCGTCCGTGTCCGCTCCCAATCCAAAAATAACACCCATCGTGGAGACGATCACTTCGCGAGCGGGGAAAGAAGCGATTGCCGCACTTCCGATTCGCCAATCCCAGCCCAAGGGCTTCACGATCGGTTCGATTGACTTGCCAGCCCGACCCAGATAACTGTTTTCCAACTGATGCGCGTCCAGTCGATTTTGGGCAAGCGAAATTTCTTCTTCCACCGCAATCGCTTGCTCTGATTCTTGATTCTCAATCGACTCTAACTCCAAAGTTTTAGATTCGACCAATTCGAAATCATTAGCCAATCCGACTGGCAAGCTCGCCACATTGTTACGGGGGAAATAGGCTGCCGCCCAAACGATGATAGTCACCACAACGATCATCGTGCCCGCGTCTCGAACGAAAGCCCATCCACCGTCGAACATTCGTTGCCAGATGTTTCGCAGGCTGGGAACTTTGTATGACGGTAATTCCAATACGAACGACGAAGTTCCTGTCTTTAAAATTGTCTTGCGCAAAACCCACGCGACGAGAACGGCAACGACGATGCCAACCATGTACATCGCAAACATGGTCAATCCACGTAAACCGAGCAGCCCACCGAGATACCCTTTGTCGGGCACGAAGGCCGCGATCAACAGCACGTATACTGGCAAGCGAGCGCTGCAACTCATCAACGGCGCGATCAAAATCGTAATCAAGCGTTCGCGTCGATCTTTAATCACACGTGTCGCCATGATGCCCGGAATGGCACAGGCAAAAGATGAAAGCAAAGGAAAAAGCGTGATTCCGCTCAGCCCAATTCGCGAAAGGTACTTGTCCAATAGAAAAGCCGCTCTGGCGAGATAGCCTGTGTCTTCCAGTAGCGCCAGGATGAAAAACAAAAGCAGGATCTGCGGAAGAAAAATCAAAACGCTGCCCACGCCGTTGATCAAACCATCAACCAGCAACGAATTCAAAGTTCCTTCGGGAATGATCTGATTGACGATCGACGCCAAGAATCCGTTGAACGCGTCGATCATCGTTGACGCTGGATCTGCAGCCCAAAAGACCAATTGAAACAACAGGACCATTACCAAGCCCGCAACCAAAATTCCCCAAAACGGATGCGTTAGCCACTTGTCCAACCGATCCGTGATTGTGGTCGTGCGTTTGGTTTGGACTTGTTTGACGAACGAGTCGAGATTGTTTGTGATCCAAGTGTACCGTGCGTGGGATTCACTTTCGGCGATTGATTGACCGTCCGATTGCATTTCTGCTTGTTCGTTCTTCAGCGTTTCAATCACTCGTTCGTCGACTTGCGACTTGAGCTGGTCAGTCATGAAGCCGTCAGTGTCGAACAGCATGCGCGTCACGGCGAAACGCTTCAGCCCACAATCATCTGGGCAAGCAGCCTGTAGTCTCGAAATGCGTTGTTTCATTTCGTCGCTGAATGGGTCGTGTTCGAGCAGCGGTGTTGAGTCGATCGCTTGGGCAATGGCGGACTTAAGTTCATCAAATCCAATCTTGCGTTTAGCTTGGATTGCGACGACTGGAACGCCGAGTAGTTTCGCCAATTCGACGAGGTCGATTTCCAATCCGTTTCTTGCCGCCACGTCGGTCATGTTGACGGCGACGACGGTGGGTCGATGAAGCTCAAGGACTTGGCTGACAAGAAACAAGTTGCGTTCGAGATTGCTGGCATCAACCACGCAGAGAATTAAATCAGGTTCGCGCTCTGCTGGCGGCTTGCCGAGCAAAACATTGACGGTCAACATTTCGTCGGGTGAACGCGGGGCAAGCGAATAGGTGCCTGGTAAATCGGTTAGCTCAAATCGCTGACCAGCGATTTCAAGTTTACCCGTCCGCTTTTCAACGGTGACGCCGGGGAAGTTTCCGGTCTGTTGACGGATGCCAGTTAAGGCGTTGAAGAGAGTTGACTTGCCCGTGTTGGGGTTGCCAAGAACGGCGACCTGGATTGCACCATTTACTCGTTTGGATTGAACTTCGTCTGTGTTGTTGGACATTGGAATTCAACACGTACGAGTTGAGTCGCCGCAGCGATCAATGACTTGCCGACTTCAGAAATCTTTCAAGCGAAAGAACTAGACGGGCGTGACCATGATTTCCAAATGCTTTGAAGTCCGAACACAAAGTCGGCTGCCGTTAAGAAGTTGGACGATCGAAGTGATTCCGCCACGCGTTACCGAAACGACAGTCCCGCAACGAAGACCCATTTCTGCCATGCGGGCAATCTCGTAATTCCGCCCGCTCAACGACTCCACTTTCGCAAATTGCCCAGGGCTCAATTGCTTGAGTGGGATCGAGACTTGCGCCACGTTCGGCTGTTGTCCCTGTTTTTCGTCAGTCGTAGCGGTCATTTGGCGTTCCGGCGGTAATGAGAATCAGTCTCAATATCGAATCTGCGAGCCAACATCATATCCAAATGCTTGGCCGTCACAATAGGCTTTTAGCAAGATTTGCGTACCTCAAGCCTCATCGAACTGGCCGTTTTATGTGAGCGTTTTCGCATGCCTGTTGGCAAGCATGTTCTTGGTTTTTGCATGTTACGCCGCCGCAAAGCCAACCAAACGCCCGGCGGATTTGCTTTCGCGGCAACGAAATGCCGACTATTTCCTCTTTTTCCGATAAAAGCTGACCCACAACCAGCGCTTAATACGCTTTTCCCAATGTGGAGCAGTTTCGTCTGGCATATCACCAGAAAGCGATTTGACCAGTCGCACCGTCTATTGATCCTACGGTCGTTTTTGAATTTACACCCTTTGATTATCCGCCATGAAAAACCCCTCAAAACGAATCACCTTTCAATCACTAATTCGACAGTTCACAGGGCAATGCCAAAATCGCAAGCCGCAGCGATCCGGGCGACGGAAAAAGCGAACGCTTGGTTTTGACGCGTTGGAACCACGAGCCATGTTGGCAGCGATCGTTGATCTGTCATCTGGATCGGGAACCAATGACGCTTTGGTTAACACTCAAACAAGTCGTGCTCAAGCTCTCAGCGATACGGCTTCGTACCAGGGAGGATCGGTCGCCGTCTGGTCAAGCTACTTGCAAGACGGAAGTAACTGGGGCGTGTTCGGACAACGCTACGACGCAGCGGGCCAAAAAGTTGGCGGCGAATTTCAAGTCAACACAACAACGCGATCGGCGCAATACGCGCCAAGTGTCGCAGCGTTTAGCAACGGCGATTTTGTCGTTGCGTGGATGTCGGTGAATCAAGGCGAATGGGATATTCACTCTCAGGTGTTCCGCGCGAATGGAACTAAAGCCGGTGGCGAAGTTTTGGTCAGTAAGTCGACTGCGGGTCATCAGACTCATCCTTCGGTGGTGGCACTGACGAGTGGCAATTACGTTGTCGCTTGGCAAGGGAATGGGCTTTGGGGCAATCATGAGCGACAAGGGATTTTCGCGCGGGTCTTTCATCAGTCCGGACAGACAATGTCTGGTGAAACACCGATCAGCAATACCAACTTTGGCGGCTTCAATCAGTTTGACATGTCAGCGACACCGATGGGTGGATTCGCTTTGGTTCACCAAGGAAGAGCCCAGCCTGACAACAACGGAATTTACATTGGA
>CAYMFZ010000056.1:0-5875 GCA_964389585.1 uncultured Pirellulaceae bacterium
TTTGAGACCTTCGCTTCGCATCAGGTCTGGCGCTATTTCACGGAGTGAAATGCCACACTGCAAGAAATGCCATTGCAAGAAATGCCACTGGGAGAAGTGCCATTTGGGAGAGTAACACGCGTTGATTGTGGCCGTTCACTCCGTGAACGAGCGCCCTTCCGAACGAAGCGACAGAAGCAAAATTTAGGATGTCACAGGACTCCAAGAAGTTTTCGGCTGCAATCTAAAGGCGCTCGCCTCCAACGTGAAATAGCAAAACAACTACTCGATCGGTTGGCATTAGTGCTTTGTTACAGCCGCAGTGCGTTAGCACCCGGTTCATTCGCTTAAAACCGGACGCTAACGCGTGGCGGCTGATTCTCAACAACCAAACTTTAGGACTAACAAATCACTAGTTTGACTGGTTTTTGTATCTACAGCGGCAAACGCCAACGACTCGCAAGTTTTGGGGAGGCTCTTAGTCTCAATCGCTTACTTCAAACTTCTTCGATGTCGTCTGCATAACCGGGTGGAAACGGATTGAATGCCGGTGGATTCTTATCTGTAGGATTTTGCTCGTCCACGCCAAATTCGGCCGCCCAATCAACGGACTTCAACTCTTTTAACTCCTCGCTTGAGATTCTTGGTTGTTGTTCCGAGGCGACAGGAATCTTGAAAGAAGGTTGGCTTTCTTTGCCGCATTCAAGCTGATCGAACCAGACATCGCTGTCGATTGGCGTCGACTTTCGCCTCAATGCCGCCTTGTGAATTCGATGGTCACTGGAGACAACCAATAGATTCTTGGGGTTGGAATTTTTTGATATCAGCATCTCGATCATCGAATCTGCGTCTTCGAATTCGATTGCAAAATGGACAGTAACTCCATTTCGATTTGACTTGGCTTCTGATTCGCCAATGGGTAACTTTTTCGCATCGTAAACGACAGTTGTTCTCGCCCGCTCTTTCGCTGAGAGGTGGCTCAGCGCTGAAATCAGCCTATCTCGTGCCCGTTCCAAGGATTTTGGCGAGCGCGAACGCCCCTCCAAGCCACATTGAAAAATGAGGTTGTAGCCGTCGATGATTATTCGATAGCGATTGCTCAATTTAAAACCACGACTTATTGAAGGTTAGGTACCAATAAGAAGTCTATCGGCTAATGAAGCGCAAAACAAAACAGCGAGCAAATCAATGATTTGCTCGCTGTTTGAATTGTCTCAGATTGTTAGCTGAACTAACTTCGGCGTCGTCGCGTGTAAGCAACCAATCCAAGTCCGAACAAAATCATTGAGCTTGTTGGCTCTGGAACTGCGGAAAAAGTTGGGTTGATCGCGCCGTAAGTTGTTGCCAAAGGATCGCCATTAATAAAATCTGCAGGATCTAACTCAGGCCCGCCATTGGCAGCGAAAACACCAACATGTTCGTTCGCTCCACCAAAATCGACAGTCACGTATTGGTAAAAGCTGCCTGTACTTGCGTCGCGAAAAACACCAAGTGGCTCAAACTCTCCGTTGAACAGGATGTCGCTACCCCCAAGAATTGTTGAGTAGAGTGATGCATCGTCTCCGGCGTTATCGGAAATACCAACCGAGTCAAGAATCGTTCCGAGATTTGAAACGTCTAAATTTCCATCGTTATTTACGTCCAAATCGTCTCCGATCGAAACAGTTGCACCATCTGACAACACGACTGTGAATGACGGATTCTCAAGATCCGGCACAGTAACAACGGCTAGACCGTTGGAGTCAAAAGAACCCGTGACGTTTGAAAGTCGGTCAACGGATCCATCAAAGCCATCGTTTTCGATAGAGATGATGTCCAAATCGAAAGCAGCCAAGGCCGTTCCAAACAACTCGATAGTTGAGTCTGTTGGATCCCCGCCAGCAGGGTTTGGCTCTAATTCACTGAAGATTTGGGCGTTTGCTGTAGAGCAAATCAATCCGAGTGCAAGCAAAGAATAAAGGATGCTTTTCATGTTGTATGTCCGGTTTAGGCAGTCATTTACGTTTGAAGAAAGTGGCCTCTTTGGTCCAATATGTTAAGTCCTCTGTTTCGTTCGCACAATGTGCCAATTGCCCAATTAACCAAAATTTAACATGTGGCCGTATCAGTATCTCGATAGGTCAAACACGCATATTCCCGTACAATCTGCACCTCAGAGCTCAATATTGAGAGCTCGACATTAAGAATCCAAAATCAAAACGTCGATTTAACGGAAAAAAGCTTGAAAACCCAATCACTCCAGGACTCAAGAACCAAGACTGTCGCCACCGTTGGTCCAGCATGTGAATCAATTGAAATGTTGGCATCACTGCTAAATGCAGGCGTCGACGTGTTTCGAATCAACATGGCTCATGGTTCGCGTGAGTCGCACACTCTCGCAGTGAAAAACATTCGATCAGCCTCAGAACAATCAGGGCTTCCAGCGGGAATTTTGGTTGATTTGGCAGGCCCAAAAATTCGCTTGGGACAGCTTACGCAAAACCCACTTGTCCTTGAAAACGAGCAAGAAGTTCGCATCGTTCGTGGCAAGACAGCGAGCGCTGACAATGAGTTGACTTGCATTTACGAACCCTTGATCGATGAAGTTGCCGCTGGTGACGCGATTGTCTTGGCAGACGGTTTAGCACGCCTCGTCGTTACTTCAAAGGAATCAGATTGCTTGATTTGCAATGTCGTTGATGGTGGAAAGATTCGCTCTCGTCAGGGAGTCAATCTACCTGGAACTCATTTGAGTGTTCCCGCGCTTGGTGAAATCGACAAAGACAATGCAGCCTGGGCGGCAGGGCAGGGCGTTGAATTTGTAAGCCTGAGTTTTGTTCGAAATGCAGATGAAGTCGAAGAACTGAAATCAATCCTTGCAAGCCATAACAGCGAAGCATTAGTGATTTCGAAAATTGAAAAAGCGGAAGCACTTCAAAATCTTGATTCAATCGTCGAAGCGACTGGCGGAGTCATGGTTGCCCGTGGTGACTTGGGGGTTGAGATCGACATCGAAAAGACACCTGCGGCACAAAAGAGAATTATCAAAACGTGCTTGCAACATCGAAAGCCTGTGATCGTCGCGACGCAGATGCTTGAAAGCATGCACACCTCAAAACAGCCAACTCGTGCTGAGGTAACCGATGTCGCCAATGCAATTCTTGATGGTGCAGACGCCTGTATGCTTTCAGGTGAAACTGCGATTGGCGAGTACCCGATCGAGGCAGTCACGATGATGAACAAGATCATGGCTGAAACCGAAAAAGCGTTTGTCGATCGGGCATCAAGAATGCGAGCCAACGAAGGCTCTTCTGGATGGGAAATTTCGGACGCAGTCGTATTTGGTTCTGCTCAAATTGCAAAACGAATCAATGCGGAAATGGTGGTCATCGCCAGCAGCGCAACGAACGAGGCGCTTCTCAAATCCAAACAGCGTGACCACATTCCGACCGTTTGTGTAACTGACCGAATCGAAAGCTACCGTCGTATGGCGATGTTCTGGGGCGTCATCCCAGTGTTTTGCCCAACCCCATTGGGCAAGACCAATCTACAAGAGTTCATTGCTCAATGGGCAAAACAGAATACTCAACTTGTGGCCGGGGCTCCATTTGTGATGGTCACCGATACCGAACTTCTGCCTGGCATCCATGATTCGGTTTTGGTTGCAAGAATCGCATAAGCAATCGCGATCCCAACAATTTCAACAACCACAAAAAAGGCCTGCCCGATTCAAAAAATGGGCAGGCCGTTTGTCAGTGAAAAACTGGCATCGCTACGTACTTAGTTAGCTCTTGGTACACCGTTGATGGTGAAGTGCCTTAGATTCACAGTTGACTTGTTGTCATCGTTATCCAATCAAACCCATTCGAACCTGCGATGAACTCGTGTGCTTGATGTTGAATCAAAGCATTGCATGTGGTGTGCCAATTGAATTCAGTTTCCTCAGTTGCGTAAAAGCCGGAATGGCTTGCCGTTTTCAAATATCTCAATGGCTGATCTTCAAACCAACCGTGTAATGTTTACAAAGTTCGAGCTACCAAAAACGAATTGGGAGAACGTTTTGACCACGGAGTGATCAACGACTATCGATGTGTCGTTGATTTCTCCGAAATCTGTAAGCGCCGAGAATTTTAGCTTGAAATCTCATTACATAAGCCCAAGGCTGGCCGCTATGGTTCAAGTGTCATCGGAAGGGCCTTTCATGGAAAAGTCCCTAAATCAATTGCCTGGCGAGTTGAGAGATTGCAACAGGCTGATCGCTAACGCTTGAAAAACAATCTGCTGAGTCTCGAAGGCCCTGTCCTCAGCCTGTGCCCAAAACAACAAAAGGTGCTTTTCTGTTTTCACGTGGTAAAGTTGGGATCGAATCAAGAAATCCAAACAGTAAAACATCGCCTCAACTCCGGTTCCCTCAAGTTCACCCAAGGGTTGCACGAAGGGCGCGACTTCCAGATCTTCGTACATCTCTTGCAGCGACAACAAAGTCTCTTTCAAAACGGCATCGCCTTCGACCGCTGATCCGTAGACATGAACCGACCAAGTCGTACTGCCATCTGGCGTTTCCAAAGTGATAATCTTTGGCGTTCCAACGTCATCGGACGTTGGAAGCGCTCCGATCTCGGAGTCCTCAATCAGCTTCCAATTTTCAGGATAGAGAAACTTCAGGCCAAGTTTGTCATAAACGGCTGTCATTTGGTGTGCTTTTCTCGCAAAAGTCGACTTGGTTGCAGTTGCATCATTGTTAGACAAAGGTAGCGGCTTAAACAATCGTTCAGCTAGCGGAACGTGCCAGCACAATTCACGTGTCCCAGTTTAGCGTTGGCTGGGATTTGTCAAATGTTTGACTTTACGTCTCGAAACGAATAATCACAACCACATGATTCTTCCGATATGGTAAACGTTGGGACCGATTGCTACAGTCTAGCGATCTCTTCCGACTTCATGGTCGACGATTTTCGCGTAGCAAGGACGCTGCCATTTTGTTGAGTCAGTCAAACCAATTCCAATCTCGCCGCGGAGCGTGCGCCACAACTTTTTGGGCCATTGGTATCTTATTGCTGGTTCCAATTTGCACGGGCTGCCAAAGCTTTCAACCATTCGCGCAAAAAACACACGACGGTCTCGTATCTGCTCGGCAATGGGCAAGCGGTGGAGCTGAGGCTTTTCACAATGGCAGACTGGACCAGGCCAAAGGATTGTTCTCACGGGCGGCTCAGCAAAACCCAAACGATGCGTCTGTTCGCGAAAACTTGGCGAGGACGTTGCATAAGAGCGGTGATCGACAGCAAGCGATTTTGCAAATGCAGCATGCGGTTGATTTGTCCAACGGTGACCCTCGACTGCAAATTGAATTAGGCGAGTTGTATTTGGAAGCTGGACAATGGTTGCCTGCGAGGCGACAACTCGAACTGGCGCTGAAACAGGATCATCGCTACGCGCCGGCGTGGGTGTTAAGCGGCAAGACAGAAAAAGCAAAATCCAACTACGAACAGGCGCTTGCCGATTTCCAACGTGCGATGGGTTTTTCACCAAATCTCCCTGACGTCGAAATGCAGATCGTTGATACGTATCAAAAAATGGGCCAACCACTACGTGCTTTGTCTGCTGTGGAACAAATTCTCAGTAAGCATCCTTCGGACGACCAACCTGAGGCAGCCGTACTGGCCAAAAGCGGGGCGTTAATGGAGATGAAGCAGTTCAAACCGGCGATTGATATCTTGCAAACCGCAAGTGAAAAAGAACTTGCGTCAAGCAGTGTTTTCGTGCGTCTGGGACAGGCTCAACTGCTTGACGGACAAGTCTCTCAAGCTCGATTGACGCTGAACCGTGGAAAGCAACAGTTCCCGAATTTGGTGGTGTTCGATGATTTGGGCGAGGACCTTCAGTCAGTTGAATCTCGAGTCGCTTCAACCAGCAA
>CAYMFZ010000056.1:5926-9838 GCA_964389585.1 uncultured Pirellulaceae bacterium
TAATTGCGAGATAGACTTCCGTAAGGTTACCCAGTTCAACTCAGAACTGGCGGCACAATCGGCACAACCCGTTTCATCGAAATCGAACCTCGTCTGCTAACTGATTCAACAGTTCAATCGAAGGGGTCAAGTCCTTCGGGTGCCGATATAGAACGTAAGTTTCCAACGAGATTCAAACCGTCGTCTGCGATATCGAGACACGTTCACTGCGACAGCCTTAGGGAAAAACCTTGGGCAGTCTTTGGACAACTTAGGGCTGGAGAAAAAATTATGTCGAGTGAAAACCGAACTTTTGGAACCACTGAAAACTCAGAAGTTTCCTTTACAGATCGCCGAATGGCTGTTGCTCCAAACGAGCACGGGTTCGAACGTCGCCAATTCTCTGATGGTCACAAACACTTGTCCGCAGATGCTGCGGAACTTGGTTCGGCGATTGATCAGTACAAGCTTTTGAACCGACGACGCTACATCACTTACGAAGAGATGTTGGGTGTCATCAAGTCATTAGGCTACTCAAAGTAGCCATTGCTAATTGTCGAGTCCCAACCGATCGTCGCCTACCTTTGAAGCGATCCTAACGGCCCATTTAGAAGCGGGTCCGTCAGTTGGTCGACGGAAAGCAGGCCGACCGGTTTGGAGTTGGGGGCGACAACTCTCATCAACGTTTCTCTCGTTGACTGCATTTGCAAAATGGCCTCGCCGAATAACTCGGTCGACTTAACGTCGACCAATGGCCTGACCAGATCTGCTGGCGACTCGAATTCGCCCAACAACAAATCTATCGTTCGGATGAAGCCGACCAATTCCCGTTTCGCTCCATCGAAAACAGGAATATCAGCGATTCTCTTGGACCTGGCAAACCGCATTGCCTCGTCCTTTGTTGACCTGATCGAGATGGATTGCACGCGCGAAATTGGCGTGCAAATTTCGCTGATCGGTTTTGAGGCGACAAGAAAAAAGCTTTGCCCTAGATGACGTTGAGTGGGGTGCAGCAGCCCAGCCTCCAATCCGTCTTCGAGCACTTGCTGAAGCTCTTTTCTTGCCAACGTCAAACGGATTTTCTCGGGTGATTGCCCAAGCCACATTTCGAGCAGACGTCCCATGCCCCAAAGAACAGCAGCAACGGGCGCAAACAAACAGGTAAAAAACAGGAACAACGGCGCAGAGAATCGAAGCAGGAAATTAGGGGCTTGATAGAAAAGATTTTTCGGCAACAACTCGCCATAAACAAATAACAGTGGTGACATCAGTATCGGTGCCAACATTTCTGCAGCGCTAGAGGAAGTTGCGCTTTTGGTTATCAATACAATCGCCAAACTCGTCAAATAGTTGGCAACGTTGTTACCAATCAAGGTCGTCGCAACAAACAAAGTCGGGTTGTTGATCAGCTTGAGCAGGTATTGTGAAATTCGGTCGCCATCAAGTCCGGCGATTACAACACGCACTCGACTTGCTCGGTAAAATCCAGTTTCGCTACCGCTGAAAAATGCGCTTAGAAAGACGCCAATAAACAAGATGCCGATTGAGAATGCGATCATGCTTGATCTTCTCCTTGATCGACGACTTGAACTTCAACCAACATCGTGCCGCGTTGTGCCGCTTCGACGACCGTAAACTGAAAAGGGCCCCAAGTGCATTGGTCTTCCGGTTCGGCAAGTCTTTGCATCGTTTCTTGAATGATTCCACCAACCGTAACACTGGTGGTTTCCGGAATCGAAACTTCTAAGCGGCGTCCCAGTTGCCGCAAACTCATGATGCCAGCCACCTGCCATAAACCTGGGGATGTTTCCTTCAAAGGCGGCATGTCGAGCAACCGTTCGCTTCGACTGGGTGAATAGACAAAAACCGTTTCAAGAATGTCCTCAATCGTCAACACGCCAATCGTATCGCCAAATTCGTTGACGACGACTGTGACTTCGCGATCTCGATGTGACATTTTCTCAAGCGCATCCGCGACGGTTGCACACCACGGCAAGTACAAAACTGGCTCGGCGAATCGCTCAAGTTTTTTCTCATCAAGTTGAAACTGATTGTCGAGGCGAATCGCTTTTTCAATTTCCTCACTATCAAATTCAGTGATCAGGAGATAACCACTGGGAGGAATCCCATCGATGTCTTTGCGTTGAACGGGGGGTCGGAACGCGGTAAATTGCGTTCTTGGTCGCATCCATTCTTCGATGCGGATGGTTGAAAGCTGGACAATGTTTTGCAAAACGGCTTGCTCTTGCTTGATCAGTGCGGCGTCTTTGCCCGAGTGCTCAATCGCGCGTTCGAGGTCGCTGACTTCCATAAACGGTTCGGGCTTGAATCCAGGCCAGATCAAACGTCTTGAAATCAGATTGATCGACTGCAACAGCGGCATCAAAGGATCTAAGACTCGGACCGCCCACGAAAGCGGGTAACTAACGAGCGATGCGATTTGTCGTGGGCGCAATACCGCAAAACTCTTGGGCAACATCTCACTAAAAAAGATGATTGCGAGAAGCGAAACGATTGCAAATGCAGCCGCTGCCGTTTGACCAAACTCAATGTCTTTTTCCATTTGAATCGCGCAAATGGAACCGATCGCGAAATAGGAAATATTGATGACTAGATTCCAAAACAGGACCGCGGAAAGCAGGCGGTCTGGATCAGACAATAGATTTGCCGCAGCTTTTTCTGGTGCAGTTCCAGTGTTCATATCGCGAAGATCGCGAGACTGAAGATAAAACAATGCGGCTTCGCTGGCTGAAAAGAAACCAGAGCACGCCATCAAGACCACCATGGTGATTAGCCATGGCAACAAATGGAAAAAGCTATCCATTCTCCGCCATTTTGGAACGTCCAGTCGAAACAAGGAATTCGCTGAGTCGAGGCATCATCATCGCCGTCGTCGCAAAACCATAAGTAAAACAAACGACGAGCAGCACGGACAAATAGTTTCCAATCATGAAACTTGTGATCGAATAGAACATGGCGATCGGCAATACAGCACACGCGAGCACTAGAGCAGGGGAGGGCGTATGCCATCCCAACGCGACATACAAGCCTATCGCTCCGCCAACGATGCACGCCAGAAACGGACTGAGTTGGGCTTCGACATTTCCAGTAAATGAAACCATCATCACCATCACGGTGATTACACCAAGGAAAAGGAAAAAGACAGTTCCCAGGCTCACGCCGATTGCTTGTCGACTTCCGTTGTAGGACATGCCGCAATGAATTCCGAGCATTGAAACAAACAAAAATATTACGAACAGCCCCAAGCAAACATAAGTCAAATTCTCACCAGTCATTGCGCTGTTAAACCAAAGATAACCGCACATTAGCAGCGGAAGCAAAATCATATCCGAGACGACGTACAACACGCCCCCCAGCTTTCCAAACAAAAACTCTTTGGGCGAGATATCAGTCACCATCAACAAATCAAGGGCACGCCCATCTCGCTCAGTAGTGATCGATGTAACTGCCAGAGCATTGACCATCACGATGCTGACGAGAATAAAAGGTGCAAGTGGTCGGGCGGCAATTGGAATCGTGACGCCTGTATCAGCCGTTACGCGAGTCGCCGCTCCCGAGCTAACCATAGAATAGATTGCGAAAAAAACACAGGCAGCCAGCAACCAGTACGCGACGCGAATGAATAGGATCTTTCGACCGTACGCCCAAGTTTTCATTTCTCGCCAAAGGACTGGATTGTCCCAGACTCGGCGACTTTTTTGATTTGCCGCACGCGCACGGTCGTCGACGTGACCTGTTCGAAGTTCTTCCGATTGCTCAACGACTTGTTGACCAGTCAGTGCGGCGGCTTCACCATTTTCGTCGAGTACATTCCCAGTAAAGACGTCGATATTGGCGGCTGTTTCGTCTGATTCCTTTTGGCCCAGTCGAACATCACGGCTTGGATTCCATTTGCGAACTTTCCAAATGGCC
>CAYMFZ010000056.1:9850-16334 GCA_964389585.1 uncultured Pirellulaceae bacterium
ACACAAGCAGGCTGCGACCACAATGGAGACGATCAAGTACGGAACAACCGCGTACGACCAAGAGGATGAAACCGTGGGATGGCTGGCGGCGATAATCGCCCGAATCGGACTGGTCGCCCCGGCAATTTTTGCTCCCGAGAAACCGAACAACTCAAGATTCGACAATCCGATGCTTTCCCAAATGCCCAGCCAAAACACGATGCACATGGCAACCAGTGCGAGCGTCTGAAAAGTCTTCTCTCGCCAGAGCGCAATCACTGCGCCTAAACTGCCCGCAGCCAATGCTGTGGCAGCCGTAACGGCGAACGTCCAACCGACTTGAGTGAATGATGTTCCACCAAATAACACGATCATCATGAAGATTGGCAAGCTTGTAATCAGCATGACACCGATGTTTAGCAAACTTGCAAACAGCTTCCCCAAGACCAGTTCGCTGTTGGTCAGCCGACTCATCAACAACAAGATTAGAGTCTGTCGATCTTTTTCAATTGCAATGTTACTTGCGGCTCGAATCGCGGCGAGGAACATGATCAGCGCGAGCTGGAGCGGCGCAAGAATTTGAAATAGAATCGCGCCAAACCGAGCCATGTCTCCCACATTCTGAATGATCTGAGTTCCCTTGAGGATCATCCAAGCGGTACAAATCAAAAGCAACAGCGCAACCGCGTAAACCGTTCGCATGACGTAGTGGCGAGAACGACGAGGAGCGACTGCGGCTTCGCGGGAGAAAACAGGACCAACTAACAATGAAGAATCTTTCCTAGAGAAACAATCGTGGATTTGATTTCACGAAACGAAATTGGCGAAAAAACAATTATAGCGTGGCGAATAGTTTCTACGAAGCTGCCACGGAAAAGGTCGTATGCGGCTTTTGAAAGTTGAGAGAGACTCGATTGCAGACTGATCACTCACCCCCTCCAGCCGAATCAAATAAATCGCTCAACAAAAGCACTTCCTAATTGCAACTCCTTATCTCGGGACTCGGATTGAATTTCATCGCATTGCCCTTTCTAAACTGCCAAAATGCGAGGATATTATGGTCAAAATTCGAGCTTTAGCTGGATTCAGGACGATTTCGAATCTTTTGACTATTACTGGCAAAAATTCAATAAAACTGGGGCGGCACCCATCTAATAGCTGAGCAAAGAACGCTCGGTTTTCAGGCACCAAATTGACTTCAGATTCCTCAAAATCGAACGCTCCCAAGCTGGATCGCGAAAAAGCCCTTGAGCTATATGAAAAGCATCATTTGGCTTTGAACCGTTTCCTGCTTGGCATCCTTCGGGACGAAGCCGAGGCGGCGGATGCTTTGCAAACAACTTTTGCGACATTTCTTGAAAAAGGCCACATGGTCCAACGAAAAGACTCGCTTAAGTCGTGGCTGTTTCGAGTTGCCTTTAACGAAGCGATGTTGATTCGGCGCAAAGAGTCAGTCAGCCGCAAACACGCTGAAAAAGTCGCTTGGCGGTTACACGTTCAGGCAGGAGCTGACAAAGGCGTTGATGAAAGAATAAGCCAATCAGTTCACTATGCAATTCAACAAGAGAACATTCAACAAGTTCGCGAGGCGCTCGGCCGAATTCCAGTCGCTCAACAAGACGTGGTTCGCAAACGAATTTATGACGGACTGAAGTTCAGAGAGATTGCGGACGAATTAGATGTTCCGCTGGGAACCGTATTGGCTCGAATGCAAGCGGCGCTGAAAAAGCTTAAACCCATTTTACAACCTATCGAAGAAGAATAGCCAAACAAGATGAACGATCGTAATTTTTCAAACGACGCCGAATCCAATGGGGAATTTGACCCAAACGATTTGGATTGGCTGGCGTTTTGCTATTTGGCAGACGAACTCGACGAAGCTCAACGAGCCGCGTTTGAGCTACGTTTGGAAAGTGACGAGCAAGCTCAAAATTCGCTTGTGGCTGCAATGCGGGAATCGCAACTTGTTTTTGCGACGTTGGATTCCACTTCCTCCAACGTCACCCAAGACCAGGCGACGATTACCCTTGCACCACAAGCTTTTTCCACTCAAAGTTCGATCGCCAAAAAACGATTTGGCTTGCTGATTGGATCGGCGGCGGCGATCTGCTTGTTAGTTGGAGGCTGGGCTTGGTACTCAAATCCATCCAACGATGAATCTGAAATGGCCGTTGCTATTTCAGATTCCGACCAACTCGCTTCCGCTTGGGTCGATACTGCTTTGATACTGGACGACGAATCGTTGGATGAATTGATTGACGAGGACTCTCGCATTGAATTGGATGAAGAATCTGCCGACTGGATGTTTGTCGCTTTGACAGAGCTAGAAGATTCTTCCGAGTCTTTAGATGGGGACAACGGTGAAAGTTATTAGCATTTCGTCAGTTTTAAGAATTCTTATTTGCCAATCCATCGTCTGCCTGTTCGCCTGTTCATCGGGCGCAGCTCAGACCCATTCAACGCTTGGTCAGTTTGACGAGAAACCTCGCAAACATCGCGCTCCGACAAAAATTGCCCAGCAATCACCAAAGAAAAATCCCGAACCTCAGTCGTCCCCCAAGAAAACCGACCAAAAAAAGCCCGCCCCTGTCTCGAACAAGAGACGCGCTGAGTTGATGGAATTCGTCAACGATCACCATCCAGAAATTCGCCCTCTTTTAAATTCGCTCAGAAAAACGCAACAAGCAAAATTCCATGCTGCGTTGAGAACACTGGATCGCGATGTCAAGAATATTCAAGCGTTAGAAAAACGCTCGCCAGAACGACACGCGAGGTCGCTTGAGCAGTGGACGGTTAAATCGAAGATCAAGTTGCTTGCCGCTCGCCTAGCGATGAAAAAGTCGCAGAAGAATTCGCAAGCGATCAAAGATGAATTAAAAGACCTAATTGAACGCCAGCTCGAACTTCGACTTGAACAAGCGAATGAGGATTTGATTGCAACGCGTAAGAGGCTAGAGAGACTCGAAACGCTGCAAAACGAACTCAAGAACAACCAAGAAAAGCTGACCGAACAACAGCTTGGATCAATAACGAAAAACGCTCAAAGACTGTTGGCAACGCAAAAGAAAGCTGCGGAAGCGAAAAAACGAGCGAAGGTCAATCGTATCGAGTCATCTAAAAAAGAGACGAAGAAGCCAGGCGATGCCAAAAACGAATAGCAAGTAACGATAGAAACGGCTCGTTTCAAATTCGAATTTTCGTCGTTCAACAGAATCGAACCACCACTTTGGAGTCCTGGCGATGCAACCGAATTGCAACCTATTAACCTTTTCCATTGCAACGCTCCTCTCCGCATTGGCCATCTCTTCGGCGACGGCAGTTGCACTGCTAGACGACGATTCATCGACCCGAGTTGCGAAAAAGCAGAACACCAAAGCAGGTGTTGACATTCGCTTCAAGGACGCCGCAAACGAGGAAACTCCAGATTTCCAAAAGCACGTTGCGCCCCTATTAGGTCGGCTTGGCTGCAACGGACGTTCTTGCCACGGTTCGTTTCAAGGCCAAGGAGGTCTTCAACTTTCGCTTTTTGGTTACGACTTCAAGACTGACCATGCCGCTTTGCTTGAAGAAGGCATGGGACGTGTAGACCTCGCTGATCCATCTGAAAGTCTGATCCTCACAAAGCCTACCAGTGATGATGACCACGAAGGCGGACTTCGTTACGAAAAAGGGAGTTGGCAGTTCAACTTGCTAAACACATGGATTGCGGGTGGCGCGAAGACTCCAGAGACACTTCACAAACTTGATCGACTTGTTGTTGAGCCAGTCGAGTTGAATCTCATTGACCCATCAGAGAAAGTCGAACTCAAAGCGATCGCTCATTGGTCCGATGGCACAACCGAAGACGTCACGCCGCTTTGCCGGTTTCATTCCAATGACGATTCCATCGCCTCAATCACTTCCGATGGCACCGTTACAACGGACACCATCCCCGGCGACACGCATGTCGTGGTTTCCTACGACAATGCAGTCGTACCAATCCCCGTGATTCACCCGCTCCGTATTTCCGCGATTGAAAACACTTCCACATCAAAAGCCCCAACAAAAATCGACGAATTAGTCGCTCGCAAATGGAAAAAGCTTGGGATCCAACCATCTGAACTTTCTGACGACGCAATGTTCCTTAGGCGTGTCAGTATTGACATCACTGGAACTTTACCCGCACCCGACGAGATCCGCGAGTTCTTGGCGAGCAAGGATCTTAACAAGCGATCAACGAAGATTGACGAGCTTCTTGAAACTTCAGGTTACGCCGCTTGGTGGACGACTTTCTTTTGCGACATGACGGAGAACAACACGACGCAATTGAGAAATATATCTTTCGACAACAACGCGCCAAGCAAACAATGGTACGACTGGATTTACAAACGGGTCGAACAGAATGCTCCTTATGACGAAATGATCTCCGGAATTGTTTTAGGTGTTAGTCGCGATTCGTCCGAGTCATACAGCGACTATTGCGACCGAATGACGAAAATGTCGAATCAGGATTCCTTTGCGGATGCCGAGACGATGCCGTACTACTGGATGCGGCGTGAATTCCGCGATCGCGATTCACGAGCGATCAGCTTTGCTCATGCATTTCTTGGGTTGAGAATTCAATGCGCGCAATGCCATAAACATCCGTTTGATCAGTGGAGCCAGAATGACTTCAAAGAGTTCGCCAAGTTTTTCGGGGGCGTGTCATCTCAGCAATACAACCAAGGAAAAACGCCTCAAGACAAAAAGGAGTACGCGGCACTCTTGAAGAACTTGAACATCGACCCAAAGGCCAAAAACAATGGCGTAACACGAAAGAAACTGAGCGCGGCATTGAAAAAAGGGGAAACAACTCCTTTTGGCTTCCTAACGGTTCACCAGCCGAAACCATCGAGAGAAGAGCTTCAGGCTTTTAGCAAAGAAGTTAAACGGCTTCGCAAGAAAGACAAAAAAGCCCGCCCCAAAAGGCCACGAATCACCCACGCAACGTTGTTAGGTGATGAGCGGATTGAGCTTGCGGATTACGACGACGTTCGAGTCCCAGTAATGGACTGGATGCGAAAGCCCGACAACCCGTTCTTTGCCAAAGCCATCGTCAATCGTGTTTGGGCAGTCTATTTTGGTGTGGGAATCGTCGATCCGGCTGACGATTTGAATCTCGCCAATCCACCCAGCAACGCTGCCTTGTTGGACTACCTCGCGAGTTCGTTTATCGAAAACGGTTTTGATATGAAATGGCTTCATCGAGAAATCACAAACAGCCGGACGTATCAGCTGAGCTGGTCGCCCAATGAAACAAATAAAAACGACCGGCGAAACTTCAGCCGCGCGTTGCCTCGCCGTTTGCCTGCAGAAGTTGTTTTTGACGCCATTGCGTCATCGGCATCCAACTCCAAAATCAATCGGACGTATCGCCATGCAATCGACGACCGTGCAATCTCAATCCCTGGAACGGTGAATGGCAGTTACGGCAGAAAGAAAGCTGGCACTAGTTCCGCGTTCGCTCTCAAAGTGTTCGGTCGTTCAGATAGGGCAAGTAGTTGTGACTGCGATCGTTCGGATGAAACCAGCTTGATCCAAACCGTTTACATGCAAAACGATCGTGACATTCACACAATGTTGTCCCAAAAAAATAGCTGGGTCAACGAGATGGCGAGAGCCCACCAATCCGATCGTTCAGTGGAATCTTATCGAAAACAAATTGCCGACATTGATAAACGACTGGCGGCAATAGTTCGAGCAAAAGAAAAACTTAAGTCTGGCAGCGAGAAAGCTAAACGACAATTCAGAAAACTGGACAAGCAGACTCAAGGCTTAAACAAAAGAAAGAAGCCGTTGATTGAAAAGCTTACGGATGCGACAGCAGACAAAACTGAAATGAACGTTAAAGACTTTGTTAAAGAGGCCTATCTGCGAACGCTCAGTCGCTTCCCAACGGATGCAGAAATCGAGCGTTGCGAGGCCCACATTGTCGGAGACAAGAATCTGATCAATGGAGTAACGGGTGTGCTTTGGGCGCTTGTGAACACCAAAGAATTCATTGTCAACCATTAAACCAAACGATTGTTTACCGCTGGCTTTCATCATTCTTGACTGAACCAGGCAATCACCTACCAAATCAGGCACTGCCACCACTTCCACTTTTCCGGACAAGCACATGGGACTTCATCGACAATGCGACGGCGTGACTAGACGAGACGCACTTAAGGTTGGCGTCTTGGGATCAGCCGCCGGGCTGACCTTGGGTAGCTTTCTGCAACGTGCGGACGCGGGTCAAGTTTCCGATCGCGCCACATCCAAAGCCGCAATTTTCATTGAGTTACCTGGTGGGCCATCGCACATCGATACATTTGACTTAAAACCAAATTCCGCTTCGGAGTTTCGCGGTAAGTTCAACCCAATTAAAACGAACGTTCCAGGAATCGAGATTTGCGAACATCTTCCCAACCTTGCGAAGTGTGCTGACAAATTCGCGATTCTTCGAGGCGTATCACATTCGCTGGGCGCACATCCTCTAGGACAGCAA
>CAYMFZ010000057.1:0-16285 GCA_964389585.1 uncultured Pirellulaceae bacterium
GGTCAACATCGATCTCGAGTCACAGCATGCCGAACTAGCCGGGAAAATCAAAGAGCTGGAGCGAAGCATTGAAACGACTGAGACGCTACTGCTTTCGCGCACGTTGGCTGATAAGCAAAATGGTGAGCAAAACCTTAACGCGCAAAAAGAAGAGCTTGCGAGTTATCAGCGTCAGCGTGAGTTGGTTCAAAAAAAGCTGGACAAGCTGAACATAACAAGCCCTTTGAACGGTCAAGTCGTTACTTGGAACCTTGCGGATAATTTCAAAGTACGTCCCGTTTCGCGAGGTGACTTGTTGTTGGAAGTCGTCGACGTCGAAGGCGATTGGCAACTTGAGCTAGACTTACCCGATCAAAAGATCGGACATTTGCTGGAAGCTCATGCGAACGCGAAAGAACCTTTGAGCGTTGAATTCATCCTCGCTGCCGCTCCGGATCGCAAGCTAAGTGGCTCACTCATCGAAATTGGTCGCACCACCGTCGTCGCTCCTGAACAAGGGCAAACTGTTCGTTTGAAAGTCAGCATCAACGAAGACGATCTCGATATTCGCCAAGCCAAATCAGGCGTGACCGCCAACGTGATCTGCGGACGAACATCGCTTGGCAATTCGATGTTCATGGGCGTGCGAGAGTTTTTCCAAAAACATTGGTTCAGATTGTTTTAAGAATCGAACTGCGCTGCTTGGAGTAAGTCAACATGGCGGTCCTTGATCAACAATCGATGTCGTCCGAACAACGACCGATCAAGTTGCGCGCTCGCGCCGACCTTTTTGTTCAAAAGACCGTCTACCAAGGCGAGACATCTTGGGTCGTAAAGGATCCCGTCGCGATGAAGTATTTTCGGCTTCAGGCACCCGAACGAATCGTGCTTGAGATGGTTGATGGCGATCATAGCTACGAACAAATTCGAGATCGACTTCAATCGGAATTCCCCGAGCAGAAAGTTCGAATCGAAGATGTTCACATGCTCGTCAATTCGTTTCACACAAACGGATTGTTGATCTCAAATTCGCCAGGCCAGGCGGCGCCGTTGATCGTCCGTCCCAACAAGGAGTTGAAGCAAAAGGCGACTCAGCTTCTGATGAGTGTGATGAGTTTGCGATTCCCGGGCGTCGACCCCGAACGCTTTCTCAATTGGCTTTACCCCAAAACGCGTTGGTTCTTTACAAAGACGTGCTTTGTTTTCTGCATGGCGATTTGCGTCGCGGCTTGCTTGTTGGTTTTGCTGAACATTGAGGAGTTCTACCGCCGGCTTCCTGAGTTCGGGCAGTTTTTCAATCTCAAGAACATTTTCTTCATGGCGTCGATCATGATCGTAACCAAGTCGATTCACGAACTTGGGCATGGGTTGATGTGTAAGCACTTCGGCGGCGAATGTCATGAAATTGGCTTCATGTTGTTGGTGCTGACGCCGGCGATGTACTGCAACACGTCCGACTCTTGGATTCTTCCAAACAAATGGCATCGGATTGCAATCGGTGCTGCTGGAATGTACGTCGAGATTGTACTTGCTGCAATTTGCACTTTCGTTTGGTGGTACACGCAACCGGGTGTCATTCATTACATGGCACTGAACATCATTTTTCTTTGCAGCGTGAGTACTTTGTTGTTCAATGCGAATCCGCTACTTCGATACGACGGCTACTACATGCTTTCGGATTTTTTGGAAATTCCCAACATGGGGCAGAAATCAAAAACGTCGCTTACATCAAAGCTGCGAGTTTGGACTTTGGGCATGGAGCCAATCAATCCGCGTTTGTTGCCTCGCCGAAACCAACTTTCGTTTGCAATCTACAGCGTCGCTTCGTTTGTCTATCGTTGGTTCGTGATGATCATGATTTTTTGGTTTCTGGCCAAGATCTTTGAGCCCTACGGGTTGTCGGTGATTGGCCATGCGATGATCGCGTTTTCACTCGTTGGGATGATTGGAATTCCAATTTACAAACTCATCAAGTTTTTCATGTGTCCGGGGAGGTTTAGAGAAGTGAAGAAGATCCGATTCGCCATCTCCGCTGGTTTAGTTTTGCTGGTGGGCTGGTGTCTGTTCATGATTCCTGTGCCGCATCACGTTCGCGCGACTTTCGTTGTGCATCCAGTCGACGCACAAAATGTCTACGTGTCCCAGCCTGGAGTTCTGCATAAGGTTAATTTTGAGCCTGGTGATTTCGTTTCGAATGGCGATGTGATTGCTGAACTTGTCGACGAAGATCTTGAGATCAATCGAGAGAAAACTTATGGATTGTTGGCGCGGGCGCAAGCCCAACTCGCAGATCTTAGAATTCGCGAAAATCGAGTCGGCATAAACGATGTGGAAGACCTCTCTCGAGAAATTGTGGCAGCGGAAGTCCGAATCGACGACCTCAACAATCGCTTGCGGCTTCAAGATCAGATGATCGAAAAACTGAAGCTCGTCGCAACGCGTGACGGCCAGATCATTCCACCGCCAAATGTTCCAGTACGACCGGGTGGATTGCGAGATCAACGCACGTTGGCCAGTTGGTCTGGGACTCCGTTAGATCGGGAAAACCGAGAGTCGTTTTTGAATTACCAAACGTTGTACTGCTTGGTTGCGAATCCAAACCAGATGCGGGCGACCCTTGTGATTGATCAGTCGGATGCCAAGTTCGTCATGGCTGGCCAAGAAGTGAGTTTGATGTTCGACGAGCTGATTGGCCGAACGTTTCAAGGCGAAGTAAAATCCGTTTCGCGCGACCCGCTGACCGAACTTCCTCGAGAGCTGTCGATCAATAATGGAGGTTCAATCGCGACCAAGCCGTCGCAAGCCGGAACGGAGACGCCAATGTTTCCATCTTACGAAGCAACCGTATTGCTGGACAAAATTGGCGAAACCAAGGTGATGACCGGTTTTCGTGGGCACGCGAAAGTGAAGGTCGGTTCGTCGCCACTGGGTAGGCGATTGATTCGATATCTGTGGACCGTAATCAATTTTCGTTAACGTGTCGGAGCTGACTTGAATGGAATCTTGAAGGTGATTGATCTTGAGCCGATCCCTGAGCATTTTATTTAACCCGTATCAACTGGGAAGATCTTGAGCTTTTGTGCGATCCTTATTCAAGTTCGATTAAAACCTCTTTATCGCAAGTCACGCCTAAGCGCGTCGGTTAAGTGTTCCGTCAAACTCCAAGCTCAATCGAAAATGAAAAAGTTCGCGCGAACGTGAGATTTATGGTTCAATCTGACTGTTCCAACATTTGCCAACATTCCCATTGCATTCGAGGCAAATGAAAAGGACCCTTCCAAAGGTTGCCTTTGGCTTTTGAGCTAACGGATCCATCGCGGTGGAGATATCCATACCACTCACCATGTTCGGTGTCTGAAAAATGGGAATGCGCCCAGTCGTGGACTTGTCGATGCCACTCGAGGTATTTGGCTTTTCCGGTCAAGCTCCACGCCAGCAAAGTCGCAATACACGCTTCGTTGTGTGGCCACCAAAACTTCATGTCGTGCCAATATTCTTGAACTGGCCTCCCATCGACATCTACGAAATAGAGCAGGCCGCCAAACTCTTGATCCCATCCTCGACTCCACATCCAATCTAGCATCTGACATCCCAAATCAATCAGTTTTGAGTCCCCCCGGTGCTTCCCTTCTTTCATGATGAACCAAGCACCCTCAATGGCGTGGCCTGGATTAAGTGTGCGACCGTCATACGAATCTATCATCTCTCCTTGGGTGCCGACCGATTCCATGACGCATTGGATATCCGGTTTCAAAAAGTTGGAACGAATATCGTCGATGCTTCGGTCGATCCACTCGTTGGCCGTAGCCAATCCAATTGAGTCTCGAAGTTCCTGTGCAGTAACGATGGTGATCATTGGAAACCCGAGTCCCCTCATCGGCCGGACGTTCGTGAATTTTGGTTGGACGCCATGAGGATCCAAGTTATGTTGCACAAATTGATTGAACGCAGCCTCTGCCTTTTCAGCGTACGAGCGATCATCAGTCGCCTGAGCGTATTCGCCGTAGGCAATTGCCGCAAAGCTTTCGCTGAATGAGTAACGCCGCTTACGTATAGGCTGACCTTGTCGAGTAAGTTGAAACCACATTCGACCGTCTTCTGCGTCGAAGCAATATCGATCAATGAAGTCGACACCATGCTTAGCCAGCTCTAGCCACTCCTCGCGCGGTTCAAAATTGTTGTACAGTTCGCCAAGAAGCCACGAAAACCGCCCCTGTTGCCAAACTGATTTGTCGGTGTCAATGATCGTGCCGTCTTGATCAAGCGACATCATGAATCCGCCGTGCTCACGATCGATGCAGCGGTTGATCCAAAACGGAAGTGTATCCTTCAACAATCCATCGCGGTAACAAGATAGAAGCTGATCTTTTTCGACGCTGTTCATGGTGCTTGGCTGCGCTTGGTCCTAGAATCGGCCGGTCTCAATTCTTGATGATAGAGTCACGCCTTGACCTCTAAATTCCATCATTCGCCGCACTGTTCACTTACAATTGGCATGGTTAGCATTTTAAGGGCTAAGCTAGGTCAATCTAGTGATAGCGCATTCAACGTTTTGTCAAACAAGCACCAACAACTTCGGATCAACAACCATGAGACATGAGACGTCGGTCGCGAAAATGAAAGGCGCTTACTCCGCAGTCTTTACGCCCTTTGATGCCAACAACGAAGTCAACTTTGAGATGTTGGCATCAATCATCGAATTCCAAATTGAGAATGGCATTCAGGGATTTTTCGTTGCTGGCTCAACTGGCGAAGGCCTACTGCTCTCTTTCGAAGAAAGGCTCGCGGTGACCAAGCACGTGGTTGAAGTTTCCAACGGCCGCGCGACAGTCATCGCTCATGTGGGACATCCCAGCACCGACGTTGCTACACGTTTGGCAATCGGATCGGCGTCCGTGGGTGCCGATTGGATCGGAAGTGTGACACCCATCTACCACGGAACAACCTTCGAAGGCACGTACCGGCACTACCAGCAAATATCCAGCGCTACCGAGCTGCCATTCATGATCTATTCGTTGGGAAGCGCAGTTGATCCCAATCGAGACGGTAGTTTTTTTGACCTGCCGAATGTTTGTGGATTGAAATACACCGGCGCAAACTTTTACTCCGTTCAACAGCTGGTTCGAAACGTCGACCGTCCGATCGTCACGATGAGTGGATTTGACGAGCAGTTTGTCGCAGGTCAATCATTTGGGTTTTCCGGTGGGATCGGAAGCACATACAATTTCGCGCCGAAGTTTTACGCGGAGATCTACCGGCTTTATCACGAGGGAAATATTAAGGAGGCCGCCAAGATTCAAGAGTCCATTAACCGCGTGACAAACCTCATGGTTGCGTACGAAAATTGGTCTTACCGCAAAGCAATCATGAAGTTCATCGGTCTTGATTGTGGCTGTTGCCGACCTCCTTATGCTCCTCTCACAGACCAAGAGTTCGAAACATACTCAGCCCGATTACGCGACCTAGATGTTCTTCAACAGGGCTGACTGATGTACTGGGTAGCGTAATCAATGACTTCCTAAAAAATGAAACAGCATGAACACCGCACGCGGCATAATTCGACTGGTCCTAATCGGTTTCTGCATTGCTGTTTTCACGACCGATAGCTTGTTCGCCAAGCAAACTGAAGGTGCTTCCAAGAGTCGGTTGTCGTTTCAAGCTGTTCCAAATCTGCCAGACGAAATAGGAGTGGCGGGACCGATCGTCGGTACGATTGGGGATTCGCTGATCGTGGCAGGTGGTGCCAATTTTGCTAAACCAGACGACCCTGAACTTTGGGACTTACCCAAAATTTTTCACAACAAGACTTGGATCCTCAATCGTTCTGGCCGGGGCGACAATGCGACTTACCAATGGCAGCCAAGCCAGTTGGAGTTATCCCAAAAAGTCGCCTACGCCTCGGCGGTTAGCACAGATTTTGGAATTCTTTGCTTGGGAGGTGAGAACACGAAAGGCGCAACGAACCGCGCTTTTCTGCTTTCATTTTCCAAAGACGAAATGCTGGTTGAGAATGATCTCGGTGTTCCGGACTTACCAATCAGATGTACCGCTGGCGGAGCCGCAATCGTTGGCGACTATGCCTATTTAGTCGCCGGGCAAATCACGGACGACGATGGCAAAAAGGCAGCGAGCCGTGTCGTCTTGCGGATTCAACTTTCAACACTGAAAGCGAATCTCAATTCCAACGTGAATGACAGGTCAAATTCCTGGGAGCAAGTCGCAAGCTGGCCTGACGAGGGACCGCGACGGATGTTTCCGATGGTGACGGTTCAGCATGATGGATTCGCCGATCAACTGTACGTATTTGGGGGGCGGCGCTTCTTAGATGGATCCGACGCCACAGACCTTAGGAATCTTCAAGCGACCAAGGATGCTTGGTCTTTTGACCCCGCCAAATTCGATTCTTCAAACATTTCTCCGACTACTAACAAATACATCGGACAATCCCCTTGGAAACGTCTGTCCGACGCCCCAGTTCCTTTGACAGCCGGAACCACAGCGCCTTATGGTCCGGCTCACATCATTATTCCCGGCGCTGCGACGCTTGAAATCTTGCATGACGTAACCGAGCGCGGAATTGAGATGCGAGATTTTCAGCATCCAGGATTCCCCCCGCAAACTTACGCCTATCACACAATCACTGACACGTGGACTGAGATGGGCAGCAACGAGGGGACTCAAGTAACAACGCCGGCGGTGGTTTGGGACGACGAGATTTTTTTGGTCAGTGGCGAAATTCGACCGCGAGTCCGAACCAATAAAGTCTGGAGGTTTGGCGTTAAGCAAAACAAAGCATCGTTCGGCGCGATCAACATGATTGTGGTCGTTTTTTATTTGTTGGCGATGGTTGGCATCGGTGTCTACTTTTCGTTTCTCAATAAGTCGACGGATGATTTTTTCCGTGGCGGTAAGAGCATTCCCTGGTGGGCGGCTGGCTGTAGTATTTTTGCAACGATGCTCAGTTCAATCACCTACATGGCCGTTCCCGCAAAAGCGTTTGCTCAAGATTGGGTTTACTGGATTGGTAACTTCTTAATTCTCGGAATCGCTCCCGTTGCGATCTACCTATCGCTTCCATTTTTTCGTCGAATAGATGCGACCAGTGCTTACGAGTATCTCGAAAAGCGATTCAATCGAGCGGCTAGACTCATTGGCTCAGGAAGTTTTAGTCTGTTCCATGTATTCAGAATGGGTGTGGTCCTCGCACTCGCGGCGTTAGCTCTTGCCAGTGTGACGCCTTTGACTCCAGCCCAGTGCGTCATCGTGATGGGCGTCCTGTCAATTATCTATTGCACGCTTGGCGGAGTCGAAGCCGTCATTTGGACTGACACAATTCAGACATTTATCCTGCTGGGTGGAGCGCTACTCTGTTTCGGATTCGCGTTTTGGGGGTCAGATCCTGGCAGTTTCGATTCAGCCGTTGCAGCAGGGAAATTCCATTCGTCAAACTGGGATTTTGGACCATCTTCATTCACAACCATGGCGTTGTGGGTCGTGATTCTTGGAGGCATCGGTCAAAACCTCGCGAGCTATACCGCTGACCAAGCTGTTGTTCAGCGATACATGACAACCGAAACCGAATCACTGGCGGCGAAGTCGATATGGCTGAATGCTTGGCTTGCGATCCCTGCCTCGGCCGTTTTCTTCGCGATGGGAACTGCATTTTGGATGTTCTATAAAACTCATCCGGAAAAATTAGACCCGACTATTGCTGCTGATCGAATCATGCCATTGTTCATTAGCCAGGAGCTTCCAATCGGATTAGGCGGTTTGGTCGTCGCGGGAATTTTCGCTGCAGCTCAATCGACGGTTTCAACCAGCATGAACTCAGGTGCCACAACGATCGTCACGGACTTTGCTCGCCCAATCAATTTTTGCAAGTCAGAAAAGGGCTACCTTTGGCTTGCTCGATTGGTCACGCTGGCGATGGGGATTGCCGGGATGACTGCGGGGTTACTCTTTGTCGACCCAACGATAAAAAGTTTGTTTGACCAGTTTATTGGAATCCTTGGCATGTTCCTTGGCGTGCTTGCCGGTTTGTTCGCGCTGGGAGCGACAACACGGCGGGCCAACGGAACCGGTAGTTTGATCGGCGCATTGGTTGCCATCCTGTTCATGATCAGCATCGTCCTTGCATCCAAAGACATTTCAGTCATCGGCATTAGTTTTCGAAACTTTTATGATGCGATCGGTGTTTCAATCTATCGCGTCAATGGCTACTTGTACGCGTTCATTGGGATTTCAATTTGCTACGTCGTAGGGCTGATTGCCAGCTATTTGTCACCTAGATCAAATCGCGACCTATCTGGTCTTACGTTGTGGGATCGAGTGGACAAAAGCAGTTGACCTTAATCCGGATGACAGCTTGGTTTGGCTTGGCACTTCATGGACGCCGGTGATAACGACAAAGCGATAAAGTATCTGCTGGCGGCGGTGAACACCAGCGAAAGTTTTGATCAAATCGACTCGCCTTTGGGAGACCTAATCAGGATTTGTAAGAAGATTGATCAACCGGTGCCAGAATTTGTAAAAGGCCTCGATCCCAAGATCTACCGGGAAAGAGAGAGGCTTTTGCAAGTACCGTTTCGGCAACAAATAGTTGATCTGAAGAAGAGTATCGCTGCGGGGAACTTTGAAGATGGTTTGGTAATCGCAGACGCAGCAGCAAAGCAAGTTACCGTCAACGATGCTCACCGGGCAGAAACTTTGGCGAGGTACTACCGAACTTTAAACGCGTATGACAAGTCTATTGAGATGTACGAGTTCGCATTGCGAAAGGCGAAACAGGAGAATACGCGAGAAAAAATTGCCAAAATTATCGAAGAACTAAAAGTCGAAGCCAAGGCTTCCAACTGAATTTCACTTGCATCTCCACCGAATTCAATTTTTCTCAAGCTGAGCCTCCCACTGTTTCCGTCCAAAGTTTCTGCTTCTGACGCGTGAAATTTCTCTTTTGATTCTTGGACGAAGTAGGTCGATTTCTATTCTTGCTGGAGAATCCAGTTCGCCAATCCAGTAACCTTCACCGAGCTTGTCGGCGTCTTTGATACCATCGGTGAAAGAGTCTTGGTCGTCGAGGTGGATAGGAAGAGTCTCAGTGCTGTTGACCTTACTCAAACGTCCGAACGCAATGTTCTCATCGTCGATCAAAATTTGGATCTCAGCCAATCCTGCGCCGATGCCTCGCCATTTTACGACGTCGACAACTACATTCGTAAATTGTTTTGTCGGTAACACAATCGAAGTTTTCACTCCGTGTGCTTCAAGTTCAATCGACGCGCGCTTCCAAACGACGGTCTCGCCATTCAAAAGAGTAACGCTAATCGTTCGAGTGGATCGTTCGTACTCTGATAAATCCGGATTTAGGTTGTACACTTCCATCTCGATGGACGCGGCTTGATGGATTTTCGTCTCGAGCTCGTCTTTTGCATCTGCGAGTTCCCTTGGCTCGAAACTGAGGAGGTCAACTTCAATTGGATCAATTAACGTTATCTCGAAATTGATTCGTTTCTCCGTTGATCGAAACTCCGATTCGCCGAACGGCTTGCCAGACTCAATCATCCAGTTGGCTATGGCAATCTCGGTTTCGACAATCTTGATCGCCTGTTTTTCGATTTCGATCAAACGATCTTTAGATAGCTTTAAAGAGAATTCTTTTTCTTCGAGGTTGGCAAGCATGAAGAGGTGTTCCTGTTTCTTCATTCGCAACTTATCAACGAATTCGTTTTCAGCTGTTTCTGTCGAAGGAGAGATCGAATCAGTAAATTCTTGAATCAGAAACTGAGCGCAAGCATATCTCGCCGTTGCAAATTGATTCCCAACCGAAACGGTCAATGACAACAAGAGTAGAAATGTGAAGGACTTGGCAGTCATTTATTTTTGCGATGCATGAAGAGGTAGCTCTTGGTAATCTATTTTAGCAAAAAGACATCAAGTCGTGAAATGCTCTTTTGGGTGACGTGTAGCAGACGCGAAAATCGAGATGTAAATCTCTTTATCGCTCGAACTCTTGGACATCCCCACTGGTTGTTTCCGACTTTTGGATTCATCATATAGACGAGAGAATCCATCAAAATTCAAAGAACAATTACCATGCCCAAGTTGTCTGACCGAGCTCACAACCTTCCCGCTTCGCCCATCCGCAAACTCGTTCCTTTCGCCGATGCGGCCAAAGATCGAGGTACTAAGGTTTACCACCTCAATATCGGTCAGCCGGATATCGAAACGCCGCCGCAGTTTTTCGAAGCCATCAACCAAGCCAACGTTAAAGTTTTGGCTTACAGCCATTCCGCTGGAATTGAACCGCTTCGTGAAAAGATCGCCAGCTACTACACGCGGCTTGGCTATTCGATTGCGGTCGATGATGTGTTGGTGACGACCGGAGCATCAGAAGCACTTAATTTCGTTTTCACCGCGATTATGAATCCGGGGGATGAAGTTATCATTCCGGAACCTTTCTATGCGAATTACCTTTCATTCTCGTTAGGCAACGATGGCGTCGTCGTTCCAGTAACTTCGACCGTAGAAAATGATTTCGCTCTTCCTGATATAGAGCTTTTTGAAGAAAAGATCACATCGAAGACGCGTGCGATTTTGATTTGCAATCCAGGCAACCCAACCGGTGTTTTGTATCCACGTGAAGCACTGGAAAAACTTCAAGCCATCGCCAAGAAGCACGATCTTTTCTTGATTGCTGATGAGGTCTATCGCGAGTTTGCATACGATTCGAATCAACACCATTCGACGTTGGGACTAGCGGAAATTGAAGATAACGTGATCGTGATCGATTCAATCTCCAAACGTTTTTCGGCCTGTGGCGCGAGAATTGGTTGCATCGTTTCTCGTAACAACGAACTGATAGGTACGGTTTTAAAGATGGCGCAAGCCAGACTTTCGCCACCCACATTTGGACAGCTCGGAGCGACCGCGGTTTACGATCTGCCTTCAAGCTACTATGAAGGTGTTGTGAGTGAATATTCGAATCGCCGTGACATCTTGAAGTCCGCATTGGACAAGATCGAAGGCGTTGTTTGTCCAAACGTTGATGGCGCGTTCTATGCGATGGTTCGACTGCCGGTTAAAGACACCGATAACTTTTGCCAGTGGATGCTCGAAGAGTTCAGCCACGAAGGCGCGACGGTGATGATGGCGCCGGGGTCAGGATTTTACGCGACACCGGGCCTTGGAAAAGACGAAGTCCGTATCGCTTATGTGTTGAACTGCAAAGATCTTGCCCGCGCGATGGATTGTTTAAAAGCGGGACTTGCCGCCTATCCCGGCAATTAACGTCTGACTTCGAGCGTTCCGTTCTTTGATTGACCGTTCGTGAAGAACTTCTTGAAGTGATTCTGAGAATAAATGGCTTGATCAGAAAGTCACGTCGCGAGCGGAGATCGTTACTGATCAGATTCTTCAGATTTATCATCTTCAGATTTGTTACCTTCCGAATCAGGCTCACCAATCTCTGACTCTTCAGAATCCGCGTCGTCTTTCTCAGTTTCCATTGGTTCAGCACCAATCTCATCGTCCGACGAATCGGCTTTGTCATCCGCGCTACGCCCGGTTCGAAGTTCTTCCAAGGCTTCTGTTGTTGGCAAACCATCGTCTCGATATCCGTCGTTGTATCGGAAATCAACAAACTTCTGCATTGGGAAATCGTCGGGCCATTCGCGGTTCGTCACTTTCAACATATTGTTGTAAACAACGATTGCATCCTTAAGCTGATCGGCCAATAGACCGTCGTTGAGTTCAGGGTAAGTATCAAAGACCTCTTGCCATTTCTTGAACGCGCTCAGGTAAAGCGAAATCGCGCCTTGCTTGGTGACGGACTTCGTTTTGGTTTTGTAATCGTAATCATACTCATCATCGTAAATTGACTGACGCCACATTTGCTTTGCGTCATAAAGTGCCTGTCGGGCACTGATCGTCAATTCGTTCGATTCCGCGCCGTTTCTCTCACGCCAGTACCTGTAATTCACCGTCGAAGAGTTTTTGTCGATCGTCAGAATCTGGTTTTGCAATTCAACAATCTTTATAACCGCTTTCTCAGCCTCCGTCCGTTTTTCTTCAGGAGCCTCGAACGCAATCGCGCGGTCAATGTTTCCAGCCATGTTCGACAGAAAATCTGTAATCCTTCGGGCAAGTTGGTTTTGCTCATCAGTTCGCTCGTCTGGCGTCAAATCCATGACTGCTTTTTGCTCTTCTGTGAGCTCAGCCTGCTGCATCAAATCCTTCATCATCTCGACGCGAGTTCCCTCAGGAACCATGGTGTCGAGAAGCTTTCGCTGGGCATCAATATCCGACTCGTACTTCGCCATGTTCTCCATCGAGATGGTGAGTCCGGTCGTGTTAGAAATCTCTTCTTTGCCATACTCCTGCCATTCCTCATCAGCTCTTCGCCAAATTTCCATCAAGATCTCTTCAGAACGAAACTCGTCTTGAAGTGAAAGTCCCTGATTGCGCAATTGAGCAGGTCGGTACATGTAGAACAGCATGTCACCTTCACGCTGAGGGCAGCTTTGCTCTTCAACCATCTTGCGAGAAAAATCGTACCAATGATAAGCCATCTTCCAACTATCTGGACCATAGCCGACTTGATCGTAGTCGTCTGGGTTAATGAAGTCGGACATCTCTCGGTGAAACTCATCGTCTTTGCGAAACATCCTTCGGAACGAAAGCTTCTCATCCGACTTGCCAAATTTGTTACCGGTAAAGAAACCGAGCTTACTAGGTACTCGATGATCGCGTTTGTTGTAAGGAATGCCCTGCTTTAAGAACGCCAATCCTTTTTTAACCCAGGCGTAACGGTATTCGTAATCATCGAATTCCATCGAAACGTTGTAGGCCAAGTTGTGAGCTTGATACTCCCAAACTTTGACGAAGTTGGGTTGGATTTTGGTAAGCGCTTGAAGCGTCGAGGCGAGCTTGTCGTAGTCCTCGTTTTTCTTGTGCTCCATCGCCTGCATCCAAAGCATATTGACAGCAACGCCGCGAAGACCGAGCGAAGCCAGCTTCATGGTTTCACTAGCTGGATCAATCTCAGACATTTTGGCCTGAGACAAATTGTGCTTGTCGCGCAACTCAGAAAGCACACCACCGGCATCTTTGATCTCGCCGTCTTCGTTGCGAGTCTCAGGGCGCGAAACGAGCGCCAGTGGAATAAGCAATCCACCGATACAGGCGATGTAAATAATCTTGCGAATGAATGGAGTGATGTTATTCATTTGGCGATTTCCCGAGTCTTGAGAGCAAAGTAGCCGAGGATCGTTAGACCAATGACAAATGCGATTGTGGTGGTCAGGCCTGCGAGAATCCGATCACTTTGAATCGCATATCCGTAGGTTAGGTAATCTGAAAAGTTAAGAATTCGTCCGCGCTGGCCACCACCGAAGTTCGGCGCCAGATAAGTCAGTGACGACATCATCGCGATGATCAGTTTGTCCAACTGTTCAACCACCGTCGTCAGAATTCCTGTGTCCAAATCCAGAATCATGTTCTTTTGTGTCACGACTCGAATCAAAGATTCAATCGGACCACCACCGGCATGTTCCACGTCGGTCATTTCTCGAATGAACGTCGTGAAGAATCCAACGATGATCATGACGGAGGTTCCAAGCATCGTGATCGGGGCACTTAGGAAAGTACTGAACGCAACACCCATGGCGATGATGATCATCATCTGAAACCAAATTCCGATGTAGCCCTTCGTAAAGTTCCACCAATAGACCTGGTCGTTCGCGCGAAAGTAAATATCCGCTTTGGCCGCGCCGAGGTACTGATTGAAGTCGCGACAAGTCAAACTCAAGCGAATTTTTCCATTCTCGCCGGCAAAGTCTTCGAAGAGATCGTACTCACCTTTGCCAACCAATTTTCCATCGGGCTGAATCTCTTTACCGATGATCTTGCGTGGAATTGGCAAGACCTGGACGTTGTACTCGTTCGTCTCGAAGTCAATCACTTCTGAAACGATCTTGTTATCGATGTCCGCCAACTCGGGAACACTTTCAAATTGAATTCCGCCTGTGACACGTTTCTCAACGTCGCCTTTGTAGGTTCGGAAAACACCAAGCGTCATTTCCAATGGCAGAATGTCTTTATCGCCAAACTGATCCAAACTAAATTCGTCGAATTCAAACAAGGCTTTGGATAGTGAAGATCGCGTCATCGCGTTTCCACCATCGACGTAGCCGCGATAATTACGCTCTTTTCCAACATTGAAGCCACGCTCTTTGACGTTTCCTTGTCGGTCAAAGAACGTCAGTTTTTCGGCATAGATCGGCACCCTCGCGCGGAAGTAGCCAACCGCAGGCCCAAGCGAAATTCGCGCGGATTCACCTTCGCCGTCGACAAACACGCGGTGCGTGTGTCCGCCTACGGGAACGCAAACGACGCGACGATAAAGCGTTCTTCCGTCGTCCAACGTTTTCGTATCGATGATGTTGGATTTGATTTCAGGCTCAGGATCACCTACGTCCCGAATGTCGTGAATGAGTTCGATGCGATGGCTGTGTCCTGAAACGTTATTCGTCGAGGCCTCCATCACCGCGTTGTCTGAAATTCGCTTTCCCGTGATGAGAGAACGCTTGTCTAAGGGAACATCAGCGAACGAGGCCAGCGTTTGCGTATCGCCGACAATCATGTGCGTATGCGATAGGCCCCGCCAAACAAAGAAGAAACTGATCACGCCCATGAGCGTAAGCAATGCCGTTCCCAATAAGCCAAAACCGACGATCCGGCCCAGTACAATTTCAGTCGGTCGAACAGGTTTCGTGACCACGGTAAAAATCGTCTTGTTCTTGATGTCATCTGGCAAGCTGAACGCGCTGATCAACATCGCCATCAGCAAGACCAACATCTGCGTGCCCCAAAGGACAAAGTTCACATAGATCTGGTCGGGATGATCACTTCCCGAATTCATAAACCAGCCGCCGAACAAGAGCGACGCGGCGAAAATTCCAAACGTGACCAGGATAACCTTACGGCGGAGTGCTTCTTTAATTGCCAATCGGGCAATCGCGAAAACTCGACGCGGAGAGGTAAAGAGAAAGTCAGGAATCGCCTGAGCGATCACGGTCGCAACAATATAAAAAGCTTCGAAGGGCCCATGGCGAAATGATGCTATTAGGAATCCAAAAAAGACTCCCAGCACAATCGCGGCAAGAATGATCAGCCCAAACGCTGGTAAACTTGCGAGCAGCCACTCGGAAAACTTCGAAAAATCTTCAACAACCATTTGTTCCGCCAGTCTGACGTCGACGTAATATGAAAGGATAACCGTTTGTATAAATCATTTGTAAGGACTCGCCTTACCGTCCATCCGTTGTTGCTGAATTCTGCAGCAACGAGTTGTTATCAACGAAAAATTATCCGTCGTCTCCAGATTTCACACCGGCCGAGCGATGACCGGGACGAGCCTCGCTTTCGCGGACAATGCCAAGGAATAGGTCTTCCAGCGTTGAGCGAGGATTCTCCATCGAAACCAACTCGCCGCCTTCTTTGGCGATCACATCTCGAATCTGTTGCTGAGCGGATTCAGAAAGCCCCTTTGTGCGAATGCTTGTCTCTTCGCTGACCTGCAGCAAACTATCGACTCGACCAAGCTCTTTGAGATCGCCTTGATAGAGAATCGCGATTCGATCACAAACGTCCTGAACATCCGCCAACAAGTGGCTACACATCACGACCGTCTTGCCCTGGTCACGCAGCTTAAGGATCATGTCTTTCATGTCGCGAGTACCCAACGGATCGAGTCCGGAGGTTGGCTCGTCGAGCAGAATCAACTCAGGATCATTGATCAAAGCTTGAGCCAATCCGATTCGTCGCGTCATACCTTTGGAGTATTCTTTTAGCTGACGACGTTTCGCGTGAGCCAAACCGACTTGTTCAATCAGCTGAGCTGAGCGTTCTTTTCGGAGCTTGGCAGGCATGTCAAACAAACGACCGTAGAAGTCAAGCGTTTCTTCGGCGGTTAAAAACTTGTAGAGATAGGATTCTTCGGGCAAGTATCCAATTCGTTCGTTCTTGGTGACTTCACTGGCATTCTGTCCAAATACCAACGCCCGGCCACTGGTTGGAAACAGCAAGCCAAGCAGCAACTTGATCGTGGTCGATTTTCCAGAGCCGTTGGGGCCCAGCAAACCAAAAATCTCGCCCTTGCGAATTTCGAGATCAAGCGCGTTGAGGGCTCGGACTTTTTGACGCCCCCAAAAGTCGCGATAGATCTTGGTCAAGTTTTGCGTCTCGACCACAACATTGGGATCGTAGTCAGGATTGGTTTGTTCCAATCGCCCGACGGCATTGGGTTCTT
>CAYMFZ010000058.1:0-16160 GCA_964389585.1 uncultured Pirellulaceae bacterium
GGATGGCAAGTTCGAGTAAGTAATTAAAAAACATCATTCTAAGTTCAACGCAGAGTGCGCGGAGAACGCAAAGACGCGCAGAGGATTGCAGGGATGCACGATTACTAAACTCCTCTTTGCGCGTCTTGGCGTCCTTTGCGCCCTCTGCGTTAAGCAATTACTGAGGCTTTTACTGAGAAGGCTAAGCGCGCAGAGGATTGCCAAGCCGGTTTAAATAAAGATCGGTCGCGTCATCGTTTTGTCTCGCGCGTTTTCGGAGGCGGCGTCACCAATTCTACCGTGTGACCATCGAGGTCGCGAACTACAGCGCGTCTGCCCCATTCTGAATCTTTTGCCGGCGATTCGATATCCACATCCAATTTCGCCAACAATTCCAGTGAGCGGTCAACCGAATCGACGTTAAACCCGAACCGCGTATTGGTTGTGGTGGATGCATCATCTCGCTGCGGATAGATTTCAAAAACGAATCCGCAAATCTCAGCTGCGTAATGCTCCGGCCCTTTGCCATGCGAGTGCCGTTCGAACCGAATGCCAAGCGTCTCATAGAACGTAACGGCACGTTCGATGTTTTGTGATCGAATTACAAGCAAGTTTGGAATTGGAGAAGCTTTAGACATGAGGGCGCGAGGTGGTTCATTTTCCGATCGCTTTTAAGGCTTCCAACCTCGCCGCTTCGAACTCGTCGCCCTTACTCCAGGCTGGCAACTCTGCCTGATTCGCGACTTGCAATCCGACATGAAACAGCAATTTAGCATCCTCAATCGCTCCGCTTAGATCCCATTTCGGATCGTACTCGTCGCTGACCTGATGATAGATCGTTTCAGTCCAAATTCGAGATTGCTCCTTGCCCCAACCTTCAGGTTTGCCAATCACGTGAACCCCGGAACTCAGGTAGACGCCAGGCACGCCGACTTTGGCGAGGCTGAATTGATCAGAGCGGTAGTAGGAGCCTTGGTCAGGAAACTGATCGGGAACGACCATGCGATCTTGCCAGCGAGTGATCTTCCCGACGACCTCGTCTAGATCCGATTTGCCTTTGCCGATGACAACGACATCTTTGGTGCGACCCAGAATGTTGATTCCATCAATGTTAATCACCGCAGCAAGTTGGCCCGCAGGAACGGGTGGGTTTCGAGCCAGATAGTCAGATCCGAGCAACCCTTGTTCCTCAGCGGCAACCGAAGCAAACAAAATCGAACGCTTGGGACGTTGGTCGGCGGGCAGTGTCGCCATCGCCCGAGCGATCGACAACATGGTGCTAACTCCCGACGCGTTATCAACCGCGCCGTTGTAAATGTTGTCGGCTTTTGGATCACGCTCTTCAGTTTTTCCAATGTGATCGTGATGGGCAGTAAAAACCAGCCACTGCTTGCTCAATTCAGGATCGCTACCCGGCATCAAGCCCAAAACGTTGGCGGACTTTCGCTCACGGACACGACACTTCATCTCGATGCTCATCGTCGTCCCAAGCGCGACTGGCTGAAAATCTCGGCTCTCGGCGGCCTTGCGAAGTTCATCAAGATCTCTACCGGACTGCGAAGTCAATTCCTTTGCCGCGTCTTCGGTCAGCCAACCCTCCAGCAAGGCTCGACCCTTTTGTTCACCACCAAGTGCCATCTGCTCGCCCGTCCAAGAAGTTTGAACGACTTGATACGGATAGCCAGCCGATGGCGTCGTGTGAATGATCAACATTCCCGCCGCACCCATCTCGGCGGCTTTTGCATACTTGTAATCCCAGCGTCCATAATAAAGCCGAGTTCGGCCCTCGAATAATTTTGGATCGTCAGCCGGATCGTTGTTCATGCACAGTAAAACTTTTCCACGCACATCAACGTCTTTGAAATCGTCCCAGTTGTATTCGGGAGCCTGCATTCCGTAGCCCACGAAAATGATTTCCGCATTCTTGATAGACGCGTTTTCGACACCCGTTCCGCAAGTCACGATGTAGTCGTCACTGTTTTCCAACATGAGTGTTTTGTCGTCAGTTTTGAAAGTCAAAGTCTCTGGCGGCCGCGTCGTAACTCCCAGCAGTGGAACGTCTTGCGTCCAACCGCCACCTGGAGCAGCGGGCTTCAAACCTAATTGTTTGAATTGCGAGATGATATATTTTTGAGCCAACAAGTCTCCACGCGTGCCAGGGCCGCGACCTTCAAGTAAGTCATCCGCTAGGAATTCAATGTCGCCGCGAAGCCCTGACTCAGTGATTGCCGTATCCGCAGCTTTGATCTGCGTTTCGTTGGGAAGCCCGTCGACGGTTTGCGCGGGTGCGAAATTGGTTTGAAACGCTGGCAGCAAAAGCACGATCGAAAGTGCAAAAAGTAAACTCGGTTTGAAGTTGATCACACGTTGTCCTTAGCTGTTCTACGTTTTGAAAGTCAGTTTGAGCTTGGTTTTGAACTGGAATTTTACAGATTTGGTGAATGCGAATTTTAGCGATCAGTTGGGGACAACTGATCTACTTTCAATTTCCGATCGTTTTCCGGACATCATAACACGATAAAGTTTACCGTCTTCATGAAGTAGGCCTTCGCATTTTTTTGAGTCCGCCCACTTCACATCGACGCCGATGACGAGTCCCGTTTCATCAATCGGGCCAACTTGTTCAACGACCGTGTGGCCAACCACAACATGTTTGGCTCCGTGTCGATCAAGAATTTTTTGAATCTGTTGCGGGCTGGCTTGGCCGCCCCAATTAGCCGCGTGCTTTTTGAAGTAACCGCGATACCAAAACGGTCCATGGTTATGTGCAACAGGATTGGTTGAAGCCGTGGTGCCAGTTGGCTTTGCCGGAGCCAAACCCTTCCGCACAAGTTCATTTAACTCGTCGAAGCTCAGTTTCCCCTCGTCCAATTGAGGCGAATAGCCACCGTGAACGAACAAAAGATCGCCGACACGAACAACAGAATTTCTGGTTCGCCACCAGCGGCCAATTTCGGAATCGGTTCCAAAAAGTTGTTCATACGGAATGCCGATTCGCTCGGTGACGAAATGGTATTTTGGATGGATGTAGCGAATGTCACCAGCCATCACCATCGCTTCGTGATTGCCCAACACGTAATGGACTTGGCCCCCGGCAGCTTGTGCCTCCCGCTCAAGCCGTTTGACCAACCACATCACTTCCGTAACGGCTTGGCCTCGGTCAACGAGATCGCCGACGAGCACCAAGTGCCCATCGCCCCAATTCCAACTGCCATCTTTCGTGATCACCGAGTTGGATTGCAAAAAGCGAATTGCGTTTTGATAGTTGCCTTCTAAATCGCTGATGACCATCGTTCGCGAGGGCGTATCCCATTCTGATTTTCCGGTTTCAGGTGACTTTGAATCAAGTTTGATCTTTGGCATCAATGGCTTCAGGTTCTCAATCGTTTTTGGCTCGGAGACATCGATCGTTTCCCGTTCGACTTTGCCTGCTCTCATCGTGATGACTTCGGCAGTCGTTTCGTCTTTCCATATCACATAAGGCCCGTCAAAGATGTCAGCGGCTTTGATCGGTTGCGGTTGAAACTCGGTGATAAAAGACTTGCCCGATTTCGTGTAGTACTCAACCACCACCAGATTGCCAACGTCGGCGTAAGTACGCTCGCCAAAATCCTTGCCGGCTTCCGCCGTGAAGGTCTTACCACCAATGATCCATTCGCCAGTCTTCTTTTTGGGCTTCTTTTGAATCTCCTCAAACAGAATTGAGCGCTGTTGAGCGAAGCTTGAACCGACAACGGACAAGAGAATGAATAGGGCGAGCGCAAAGCGAAACAACATCGAGTTATCCGAATCAAGAGCGTGGTTTATCAGCGTTTAATCTACCTGACCACAACGCTACACGCGATACATCACATGCAAAATCAGCGACGTAAACCCCGACAATAATAAGCAAAAAGCGGCGTAAGCTAAGCACAGTTTGCGCCATCGAAACGCAAGCAAGACTCCAGTTGCGATTTCTAAGAACACAAAAATGACCGCAATCCAAACCGAATTGTCGACACCCTGTCGAAGTAACATCGCCGGAAAAAGGCCTGGTCCAAAAAGGATCGACGGAAGCATTCCTGATGCGTGACCGAATGGCCGATTGAATGCAATGACCCAAACGAATGGAAGGAAGAGGCTCGCCAAAACTGTTCCAACGGAACGGCGAACTTCGGCACGTTGAAACAAAGTCCAACTTATCAATCCAACCAAGATGCCTAGAACGATCCAGAATAACCAATCGTCTTGCGGGTCAATTTCGATAAAAGACGCGGCCGCGAATAGAAAGGCAACCAGTGTCGTGGCGATCAGGATGTGCCGAATTCCAAATTGAAATCGAACGTGAGAATCGTCTTCAGTAAATTCAGTTGGCCTGCCGAAGAACCAAATTAACCCAGAGACCAACGTTGTGATCAGAAAGACAATGAGTGCGAGGAATTCTAGTCTTGAAAAGTCGTTTCTCGATGATTGGCTTTCACCAAACTCGAAAATCGTTGGAACCAGTAATCCAAAGGTGAGTCCAATTCCAGCAAACAACGTGAACGTTGGCAGGCGCTGAATAATATTTCGAATTTTGCCCATGAAAGCTCGCGATTGTCGTTGATCACTTCGTGGTCAAAACGTACAGACCTGCCGACCAAGTAAGTCGACCCGAGGGCGAACGAACTCATTCATTTGTCAGATTCAGAATCAGTTTTCGCCGCGTTGGAATCCGCTTCATCGGAACCAGCTTCATCAGTTGCCCCTTTATCCTCTTCTGAAGATCCTTCTATCGGTTCTCCATCTGGTTTTTCAAGCTTGGCCTTCAATGCCTTTTCCGCCTCCGGCAAAGCCCTTTGCCAACCGCCATAGACAGGGTTAGGCAGCATGATCCAGCGCGAGCCAAGCATCGAAGTTTTCTCGTCGGCAATTTCGTTTCGACGCTTGGTGTTTTCAACCGCCATTCCACTGCAAAGATCGCTCATGCTGTCTCCAATCAACAGCACGATACGGTGGTCTTTGGCAATTGATGCTCGGCGAGAAATTTTGTCGTCGCCGCGCCCCAATTCTTCGTTCTTTGTCAAAACGGTTGACTCATCAGCTCCGGGAAACCCAAGTGCCGTCAGGTTTTTGATCGTGGCTTCTTTCACGACATCGCGCCGGTTGGTGACATAAAAAACTTTGACGCCAAGAGCATCCGCCCGTTGCGTAAATTCAAGTGCTCCCGGAACGGCGTCTGCTTTGCCTTCAAGGCACCACTTGTTCCAGGCTTCCGTCACGTATTGCTCATTGCGAATGACATTTCGTGCGTTGTAAGCCGAGTTGTCGAGAACCGTTTCGTCGCAATCAAGAATTACCGCCGGCGGTTTCGATTCGTACCCGCCGTCGACAACTTGAACTTCGTCAGCCGACCATTTCGAATCCTGCAACCCAATGTTCAATTGCGATTGCGCCATCCGAAAAGTCTGTTCAGCCAGCAACGAATATTCCGCCGAATTTTGCACCCAAGTCAGTGCGTCATAGCGCGGGTCAAGCTTGACGTCGATCTTTTGTTGGGCGTGGGTCGTTGCGCAAAAAAGTGAGTAACAAATCAGAGCCACAGCCGCCCCCGTCATTCGGCGACAGTAATTTTTGAAACAAAGTTGCATTGCAGAATCCCAAGAGTAAACGGACCCCCGTATTCTAGCTGAATTGTGTTGCAGGCGAACAATGGGTGAAAAAACTGTTGCTACTTCCACGACGGATTCGTTTTTGCGAATTCGAATCGATAACGTCTTCGTGTTTTATTGGCGCGATCAATCAAATCAAGATCACAAGTTCCTGATGCGCCGACTTTGGCAGTGATTCGAATTTTATCCGTATCCAGCGTAACCACATCGAAAACGTCATCCTTCGAAAGTAGGATCTCGGTAATGTCAAAATCAGTTCCGATATGAACCGATTGGCCAGGCTCAACCGGGACGACGACCCTTTGGGGCTCAATTTTGATTGCATTCTTGCGAATACCCAACTCGACATTGAGGGCGCGAACGTCCATTTCCGAAATTTTGATCAGAGCGGATTTCGACTTTTGATCCAACAAAGGCTCATCAAGGATTGTTTGCCGAAGCTCTTCTGCCCGCTCGATCGCTTTGCTGAGCGAGCCACTTTGGGATAGCAGGTCGATCTCTTTTCGTTCTTTGAAATAATAAGATTGAAGCCGTCGGTAATTTTCGCTTTTTGGTCTTTCGGATTCCGATCTATAAACCGAGATTTTGTAGCGAACTGATTTGTTGTCGAGCCCCTTCATTTCGACAAAAACTTGGCCAGGAGTAAGTCCGGTGACTCGAGTGACTCTTGGATCGACTGGCTCGAATTTTGCTGTTTGTGGACTGTCGACTAGCATTTGGGCAACGGCGAAGTCGGTTTTGATCGTAAAGAATTCGCCTACTTCGACATAAGCCAAATAGATTGGCGACACACGTACGGTTGGCTTGTCTTGACCATGATCGGAAATAGCTTGAGCATTATCTGGAGTTGATTCTTTTACCTCCATGTTTTCGGTTTTGTTTGGTTTGTCCAAAGTTGAAATCAGTGTTTTGATCTCCTCGAGCAAAGACTTGTCCGCGACGATAATGATCGAATTGGTGATCGTGTTTGTATTAATCTTGAGTTTGGCTTTTCGGTCTTTGTAATATTCTTCGATAATGGCCGCGAGTTGGTCTGCCTTTCGGTGCTTGGCCCGAATGGTCGCGACACGCGGAATCTTTTCCGACTCTATCGGCTCGAACGTTTTGGGAGGCACATCAAACATCTTGACCAGGCGTTTTGCGTAGCCCAGACCTGATTTTTCTGAAGCTTTGACAACCAAAACTTTGTTGGTTTTGTCAGGTGCGATGTCAAGCGTTCCCATTCCAACGCTTTCAGCAAACATGATAGAAACAGATTCGGCGACCACATTCGCATCGCGGTGCATCAACTCAATGGCTTCCATTAAAGTGTCAGTTGATTCTGAATGTTGTGAAGTGGATAAGTCTTCGGCCAACGGGTCATCAATAAAGTCTTTGGCCAGTTTTACACTCGGAGTTGATGGCGCATTCTTCGGATAAAGTGGACTATCTATTTTTTGAAAGGCTTTGACTTCGGATTGGATTTTTTCCACCCCACGACGAACCGCTTCGACGTCGTCTGGTTGGCCAACAATCGTGGCCAGTCCCGTCTTTGGATCTGCAATGATCTTTACTGGATCGCCAATTTCCAAATCATCAACTTGCTCGCTTTTGCCGGGCGATTCTTTTGCCTTATTCAGGTTTTCAAGTGCGATTACTTGGTCGCGAGCGCGAGGATTTTGTGCATTTCGCTCTTTGATCTTGTCCACAAATTTCCGCGCCAAAGCGATGTCATCGGGCTCACCAACGAGAGTGAGGATTCCCGTCTTTGGATCTTGCATGACTTCAACAGAACCGCGAATGCTTGGAGCCACTTCTGGTTTTGAATTCGGATCATTGGAAGCGACGGGCAAATCTTCGTGGCTCTTATCGGAGTTTGATTCTTCCTGTGGTTCAGATTCAACCACGATCGTTTCGATCACCGGCTTGTCTTCGACTTCTTGAACTGCGGTCGGAGTAATCGCCTCGGCATGACGTTCGGCAACGAAACCAAAAAGTCCAACCAGAAACAGTAATGCGGCGCAAGTTGCACAATAAATCCAGGGATTGTTGTGTCGTCGAAACTTGAATTCTGATTTTGGATCTGGTGATAAGCGACGAATGCGTTTAACAAGTGAGCCACCATTGGCAGACAACGCAGGCTCGGCGACGCGGGAACTTTCAAGTTGCAACAAAGCGTTAGCCAAGGGTTTGGGTCCACCAACGATGGAAACCGCAACATCGTCACAGCAATTTTCTCGCTCAGTTCTTACAAGCGAAGACATCCACCAGACGCAGGGGTGATAAAAGAAGACGGATTCAATGATAGTTTGACCAAGATTGACAAAGTCATCATAGCGACGCAGGTGTGCCAATTCGTGCGCCAGGATTGCCTCTAATTCTTGAGCGCTGAGATTGGTCATCGCTGAAGCCGGCAGCAGAATCATCGGCCTGAAAAAGCCAACCACCATTGGGACGTTGGTCATGGTTGATTGCATCAATTGAACGGGCCGGCTGATTCGCATTGCCGTAATCAAAGTCTGCAATTGCCTTTCGACATTCCCAGCTACGGGACCAGTGCCAGTTCTTTTCAATCGCGAAACCGTGAACACGCCCAGTGCCGGGCGAACTAGAAACAAGCACGCGCCAAGAATCCATGCAATCGTCAACAATGGCAACCACGAATCCAACCGATTCAATGCTGCGACATTCCAGCTTTGTGACTCGATTACATCGCTCGTATGAGAATGCGCCGCTGCGATTTCAATTGCTGAATGTTCAAGAGATTCCCAAGTCGATACTTCACCAAGACGGACAACTGCTAATTGTGCTGTTGGTTCGATCAATCCAAATGTCACCATCGGAATCGCAACAGAAACACACAATCCAACAAATGCGATGGAGTATCGAGTCGTTGAAAATCGTTGGCTGATTACTAGCAGTGATAACTTGACCGAGACCGCAATCAATCCGAGTTGCCAAACAGAATGCAAGAGTGTCCAGCCTAGTCGTTCGACCAGTGACGAGTGGTTGATCGCGTTAACGATTGTCGTTAGTTCAAAGTCATTCATTACTTCTCCTCCAATTGTTTGATGAGTTCGCGAATCTCGGCAAGGTCTTCCTTTGAAGCTTTTTGACTGGACAACGCATGCATGACAAGTGATTTTGCCGAGCCCTCATAAGCCTTGTGAATCAGGCTCTTGAGCAACTTTTTCTGCGCTCGTGTACGTGTCATCGCAGCTCGATATATCTGTGGACGGACCGTATCGTCACGCTTCACGAGTCCTTTCTCGAACATCACGACCAGCATTTTCACGGTTGTTGCGTAATTTGTCTGTCGCGCTTGTCCAACGGAATCGTGTATTTGGCGAACGGTCGATGGGCCGTCATCCCAAAGTCGATGAAGTATCTGAAGTTCGACTTCCGTTGGCTGGTCCGGTGCTGGTCGAGCCATTGTCTGCCTTTCACATTAACTGATTGGACGTTCTTGCCTTGGTGCTCAAGTTTGCCAAGTCAAGTTTGGAGAATTAATTCTCTATCGGAGGGCAATTTAGAGGATTCTTTCTCTAAGTCAAGGGAGATCTTGGCGAACTCGTCATTTCAAGAAAGTGGCACTTTAACTCGCGAACCGCCGACCGCTTTATCCCCGGCATCTATTTGTTCCCGATGCAATACAGGAATTTGTCTGTTCGCATTAAGATCTGCCCGTGGCTAATTGCAGGGCTGGCGTTGAACATGCTGTCTTCGGATTCGAATTTGTTGAGCGCTAGCTCTCGAAATTCTGGTGCAGCTGCCAAGACCCAGACACCACTGTCGCGGGTCGTCAGATAGAGTTTGTTACCCGATCGTACGATAGAGCCGTAAACGCGAGCTTTGGTTGGCATCCGTTCTCGAAAAACCGATTCGCCATCGCTCGCGTTCATGCAATTTGCAATCCCTTTGTCGCTGGCCCAATAGAGATGCCCTTCATGCAAGACAGGAGATGTGACGTTGGCACCAACATTTGTCATCCAAAGGCGGTGAGTGTCAGTCACGTCGCCCTTGCCACCAAGCTTTATCGCCATCGCTTTATTGCTGCGTCCACCCAAGCAATAGATGATGCCTTGGTGAGCGATAGGTGTTGGCACAACGTAGTCTTCGATTCCTTCACAGGTCCATATTTCTTCACCCGATTTTGGATTGAGCCCGATGACTTTGAATTTTTGGTTGATGATCAATTCCGTCTCACCCCGTTCATTCTCGGCGATGCAAGGTGATGACCAACACTTTAGGATGTTGTCTTTTTTCCAAATAACTTTTCCGGTCTTCTTGTCCAACGCAAACAGTGTGTTGCTTTCAATGCTGGCGTTGATATAGACGAAGTCACCGTGTTCGATGGGTGAAGAAGCCGATCCAAATCCTGCTGTCTTGTGCCCAAGCTCATCGTTTTGCCAAAGTTGATTTCCATCGATATCAAAAGCCACGGCGCCAGTTGCGCCAAAAAAAGCAAACACTGATTTACCATCGCAACACGGCGTCCCAGATGCAAATCCATGTCCAGCAACTTGTTTCTTTTTCCCCTTTTTCGATTTTCCAGTCAGGTCTTGTTCTTCTGAATTCGCTTCGATTGACTTATTCCAAATCAGTTTGCCAGTTACTCGATCAAAGCACAGTGTATTGAGTCGAAGCTCCGTTTTCTCACCTGCGTCATCATCGTGCTGTCCATAGCCGGTATAAGACGTCAGGAAGATTCTGTCGCCAACGATGATTGGGCTAGAAGATCCTCTGCCAGGAATTTTTTGTTTCCAAACCAGATTCTCAGTATCGCTCCATGTCGTAGGAGCATCACCTAAAGCACTTGCCAATCCATTGACACCACGAAACTGTGGCCAATCATTCGACTGGGCATTCGCCGCCGAGATCATCAATACACTAAGGCAACAAAGTAAAAATGGAATTTTGAAATTCGAAAATGGATGCTTCACTTGCTTTCTCGGTTTACTGAAGAAGATGATTTGTAAGCCCGCGGAATCGTTGAGAAAAACGCTTGTAATTAGGATGCATTCTTCGGATGGTTTATTGAAGTGCGCGAACCTTTGGTTTGTCCGGCCGTCTCACCAACTCAAGCTGCAAAGATCCGTCAAGTGAATCGATGTAATTTTACCCAATCCTGCCATTTCTTTTCAAAGTAGCCAGCCATGAGATTTTACCTGCAAAACTTGATGCTCTCTGCAATCAGCGAACCAACGATCCATTGGATTTCGTCGGCTAGTTGATCACGGGCAGTAGAAGATCTTGCAAAAAGATCCTTCTTTATTCGCTGCCAAACAGACTCCCACCAAATCTAAAGGATCGCGGTTCGCTTACCGCCACGATCTTTCTGCGCATTTTTTGCGCGCTTCATTCCTCACGCACTGAACGATCAATGCGTGATTCTACAAGGTAAGTCACGATGTGTTCTAAAAAACGTAGTAGCCAAAATTCGCAACGCGAGCGACTTTTGGAAATGTGTGGTCAGCTTCATGAAGATGATTGCGTCGATCCAAACCAGTATTTCAAGCCAAATCGAAAGCTCGATGTGGCGAACAAGAAAGCCAAACAGCTTTGTCGTCAGGCGTTGGAAACACTAGAGATGGTTCTGTCTGATTGCGACGAAGAGCTGATGCAATCACTCGTCGTCGCTGGAGTCGATCCGGCTCCCGACAGCTCTCGCTTGCTCGTCACGGTCGGTGTTGATCTTGAACCTGACGAGTTCGATCAGAGTTTGATTCTTTCCATTTTACAAAATCAAACGCCCAGACTACGCGCTGAGTTGGCAAGGTCGATCTCACGGAAGCGGGTTCCCAATTTAAGTTATCGAATTTTTTCAAAAGCTCAATTGGAACAACCCTCAATTGCAACAACCGATACGGAGCGACCCGCTAACTATGAAAATTTCAGATAAGGAGAAATCCAATGAGTAAGTCAAATTCATACAAAGCGAATCCCAAGAAACGAATCTCAGTTGGCAAAAAAACGCCCATCAAAAAATGGGTTTCACACCGTCTTTCACCCGAGGTTGATCGTTCAATCAATCGACTGGCAAACTCCGACGATGTTAAGTACGTCGCCGTCATGCCCGACGTTCACTTGGCGACCGACGTTTGCATTGGAACGGTCGTCGCAACGGAGTCGATTGTTTATCCGATGGCGATTGGTGGTGATATTGGCTGTGGCATTTTGTCGATCGAACTTGATGCGTTGGCGAGTCGTTTCAATGACAAAAATGAAGCGGGTAAATTGCTTGATGGATTGTATCGATTCGTTCCTCGAAACCGGCATCCTTCAGCATCAGCTCCAATTCAATTGCCGGCCGAATTGGTGGATTGGGAATTGACAGATTCGAAGCTTGAGAAGATGAAAGTTCGCGACGCTCGCGTACAGCTAGGTACGCTAGGTCGCGGAAATCACTTTCTTGAATTTCAATCCAACGAAGACGGCAAGCTTTGCTTGATGATTCACAGTGGATCACGTTCAATGGGACAAGCCATAACTGCGCACCATCTCGCGTCATGTGAAGCTGCTGGCAAGCAGATGATTGGGTTCGATACAGCAAAATCGTCTGGCGAAGATTATTTGAACGACATGGATTGGGCACGCAGATATGCGGAACACAATCGTCTTTCGATGCTAAACGCAACACTCAGACTCTTGCAGAAATGGTCGATCCAACCGGATTGGAATTCGCTTGTTCATACCGATCACAATCACGTTCAACGCGAAATTCATTTTGGCGAATCTTGGCTTGTCCATCGAAAAGGGGCTCAGCGATTGGAGTCGGGTGAGCTGGGTCTGGTTCCGGGTTCGATGGCGACATCAAGTTTCGTCGTTGCGGGTCGAGGTTGTACTAACGCTCTAAGTTCCTGCTCACACGGGGCGGGGCGAAAGCTAAGTCGTACTGAAGCAAAACGAAAAGTCTCGTCCGAGCGTTTGGTCAGTCAGATGCAGCACGTTTGGTTTGATCACCGAAAGTCAAAATTGTTGCGTGACGAGGCCCCCGAAGCTTACAAGGACGTTCGTGAGGTAATGCGTTCGCAAAAAGCGTTGGTTAAAATCGTTTCAAAGCGTCAACCCATTTTGAGCTTCAAAGGAAGTTGACTTTGAGGCATTGTGTCATTGAGTCATTGAGGCATTGTGGCATTTCACTCCGTGAAATAGCGCCAGACCCCAATGCGAAGCGAGGGTAGCCTGATTGTAGAACAGTTGTCCTCAACTGTTTCGCGAACGAAGAGTCAGAGTCAGAGTAAGAGTAAGGCTTTATTGAAAACGATTGTGGCCGTTCACTCCGTGAACGTGCGCCGTCTCCGAGCGAAGCGACAGAGTTTTTTTGAATCACTTCTGCGATAGTGTTTGCACCTTGGAATGCACCTTCGCTTCGCATCGGGGGCTGGCGCTATTTCACAGAGTGAAATGCCACAATTAGATTGCCAAGAGCTAACTTGTGCAAAACGGATGAGTATTCGGGAGCGAACCTGAGTGCGTCGCTGTACTGACGTGGCGAGATACAGGAAGCGCCGTCGCCGATTCAGACTTTTTGAGCCGCTTACTCGCGGTTCGGCAGCCCTTTTAAATAAGCCGCTTTCTCACCCTTTATGCCGCTTACTCGCCAAACTCAAAAGCGTAAAAGCTCTCGAGACATGGGCCGTTAGCACTAGCACCACTAGCACCTGCGAAAACCGTATTCGCACGCTCCACCAAATCTGGATTTACCATCGCAGCGACTTCTCCAATCACCGTCACCATCGGATTGGAGAATCTCAGAACGTCGACTTGATCTGCAATCTCAGCCAACGTCGAGCAGGTCACGCGTTGATCGTCGAACGTTGCCCGTTCAATGCAAGCGACAGGAGTTTCTGGCTTTCGACCAGCCAGAATCAATTGCGTAGTCAACGCCCGAAGGTTCTTGCGAGCCATCATCAAGACGACCGTGTCCATCTGGGCTAGAGCAGGGAAGTCGTAGTCGTGTTTTCCTAACTCCGGAGCAGTTTGACCTGTCAGCACTGCAAACGATCGAGCAACGCCGCGCGATGTAATCGGAATACCAGCGGCTGCGGGACCGGCGATCGAGCTACTAATGCCGGGTACGACTTTGCATTCGACTCCAGCATTTGAGCAGGCTTCGAATTCTTCCCGTCCACGCCCGAACACGAAAGGGTCACCACCCTTGAGGCGAACGACTAATTTGTTTTGCTGAGCATGCTGAACAAGTAGCACGTTAATCTCTTCTTGAGAAACACGATGGTGATCAGGGTACTTTCCAACATCGATCAGGGTTGCATTTGGCTGACACCAATTTAAGACTTCGTGTGGAATCAAGCGGTCGTGGATGATTGTGTCCGCTTGTTCGATCAATCGCATGCCACGCACCGTGATCAACTCCGGATCGCCGGGGCCTGCGCCAACCAAATAGACTGTGCCTTTGCGGAAAATCACGACAGCGTTCCTGTTGATTGAATCAAACTCATCGAACCGAGTTCCAGGCTCGAATGCGGATTTGAAACTGGAAAGTTTTCAATTGCTGCTTCAGCCATCTCCAAACAAACGTTGGCGAGATCGGGATACATGCCCACGGGAGAATCGCAAATACAAAGCCCGTTTCCATTTTCCTTGATCAAAGGGAACCTAACGCTCGGTCCAGTTGGCAATCCGAATTCGGAGGGAATATCAGTCGTCGCGTGAGGCCCACACCCCATCAGAAACGGAACGATCAGAGTGTGTCGAGTCGTTATCTGATCACGAATCGTTGCGATTTCGGGGTCTTGATCAAGAAAGCATGTTTCGAATTTCAACTCAGCGGTGTCACTGGCAAGTTCCATTTGCACTTTGTCGGCAAGCGCAAAAGTAGAATCGCCGCTCGTCGGATTTCGGCGGGTCCCATGACCAATCAAAACGGCAGTCGTATCAGACGCAGAGATTTGGTTTTTGACCAATGTCTTTCTGATGCGATTGGCAATCAAGGTTGGGATCGAATCGTGAACCCCAACAACATCAGTCATGTGGACGCGGAACTGATCGAAGTTGTCGTTTTGTTCGAACAGAGCAGGAAGCTTTTTCAAGTAGTAACCGTTGCTGGTCATGACTGGAACAATCACGACGTCGCCGGGCGGTAACGATTCGAGGACATTGGTCATCAAAGGTTCGCCATTGAGAAACGCCGTTGTGACGTGCCTGAAATTTCCATTGGGGTACTGAAGTTGAATCTTGTTGGAGACGTTGTGCGCCAACCGTTCAATTGTTCGGTTCGTGTGGTTGTCAGTAATCGAACCGTGCGCAGCGAGAATCAAAGATCGAGTGCGCGAAGATGTGCTTGAGCCAATTTCATCCATGATTAAGCCTCAATTTGAATAAGTCTTGGGAGAACATCGTCCATCGTCGGGACTTCCTTGCCCGTAACACGCTGGCGATTTTCCGTTCGTCCGAGAATTCGCTGATAAAAGTCACCCAATCCTTCGCCAGAACTTCTGGTTTCGGAATACTTAGAAAGCAACGGCATCAGTGTTTCAATTAGATCTTCTATTTTTACGTCTGCTGCGTAAAGGTCAGCCATCCGATCGCCAGCAAGTCGGCCACCGACGAACAAATGATAAACGCCGGGTCGCCGGCCAACCAATGCGATATCGGCGGTATAGGGACGTGCGCAACCGTTCGGGCAGCCAGTCATCCGAATCGTAAGCTGAGTGTCGTCGAGTCCCATCGATGCCAGCGTGTTCTCGATTTCCGTAATCACGTCCGGCATGACTCGTTCCGATTCAGCCACCGCGAGTCCGCACGTCGGCATTGATGGACATGCCATCGAATAACGACGAGCGTTAGAAATCTCATTCAGCAAAGGGACGTTATGTGATTTGAGAATGGTTTCCAATTCGCTGACTTGCGACTCGGTCAAATCATTGAACAAGATGCTCTGCTGGGCCGTCAAAGTCGTTGAGCAGCCAAGCTCCGTAATGATCTTGAGGAAGGCAGTTCGCAATTGACAGTCTTCGGTGTCTTTGATTCTTCCATTCTCGACAAACACGCCATAGAAAAATTTCCCATCGCCTTGAGCGTGCTTACCCATCCAGTCTTGATTGGAGACTTCTGGAATTTCACGCGAGTCCTGGACTTCGAATTCACAACGCTTTCTGAACTCGGCTCGAAACTCTTCAATCCCCATCTTGTCGATCAAGTATTTAAGCCGAGCCTGTTTTCGGTCGAAACGATTTCCGAAGTCGCGATAAATCGTCGCGATCACGCGTGTTGCGGCGACTCCATTCTCAAGTCCCACAAATCCGATTTTGTCAGCCAATTGTGCGAACGTGTTGGGGCGACCGTGACTCATACCAAGCCCGCCGCCGGCGACAACATTCCAGCCAACCAATTCGCCATTCTCGAGAATTCCAATGAGGCCAGCGTCGTAGGAATAGATGTCAAGTTGATTATCGCCTTGGACGGTCACACCAACCTTGTATTTTCGCGGCAGATAAGTGTCGCCGTAGATCGGTTCCGACTCTGTCACGTCTTCCATGGTTGAGACTTGCTTTTCACCTTCAATCCAAATCTCGTGATAGGCTTTAGTAGCAGGACGGAGTTCTACCG
>CAYMFZ010000059.1:0-1004 GCA_964389585.1 uncultured Pirellulaceae bacterium
GTCCACTACAGGTTTTGAAATACCCTCTAGATTTATTCCAATGTGAGCCGTGGGCCGTAAGGCACCGGGCAGTCAGTAACTGCAGTCAAATCACGCTAGTTCATCCATCAATCAAATCACGAAATCGCTTTAATCGTAATCGTTTCGCATTTGGGGCATTTGTGCGCAGGCAGCTTTGATTCGAGATTGAGTCCCTTGGGGGACAATCGCTGTGGGACACTTCGCTTAAATGAGGCCATCTCGGGATACCAAGTTATATTCCCCAACGATTGAACAATTCCTTTTTCCAACGTCGTGCCACATCGAGGGCAAACGGCATCGGCTTCGACCGCATCAGGATCGATGTCGGGAGACTGGTAAGGGTTTTCAGATGCCATCAATTTTTCTGGCCTCAATTTACTTCGTCGTTAACAAATCGCTCTTGAGATATTTCGCTTCGAACTCATCCCAATCACTTTCCTGCTCAAGATCAATTGAAGGTACATCTAGTGGGCCACCACTCCCAAAGTATTTTTGGCCAGCCGCAGTATTAAAAATTACGACCCGTTCATCAGCGGAGACCTTTTCCTGTTCAATCAATTTTTCCAAGCCACCGATACAAGTCGCTGCCTCGGGGCAAATCATCAAACCTTCACTGGAAGCAACCTGCCGTTGCCATTCAATCAAGCGTCCTTCTTCAACGGCAATCGCTGCGCCACCACTCTCACGAACTGTGTCCAACACCATGAAATCGCCCAACGCTGTTGGAACTCGCATGCCCGAAGCAATCGTTTTCGCATTCTCATGTCGCGTCGCGAATCGCTCTCCCGCTTCAAATGCGGTCACCATCGGCTGACATCCATCCGATTGCACGGCGTACATTCGCGGCATGGTTTCACTCGTCAAAAAGCCCATCTCGCGAAGTTCTTTGAATGCTTTCCACATCGCAATCAAAGCAGTTCCGCCACCCGTTGGATAAAGAATCACATCAGGCAATTCCCAATCGAACTGCTCAGCCAACTCAA
>CAYMFZ010000059.1:1014-6102 GCA_964389585.1 uncultured Pirellulaceae bacterium
CAGTTCCAGCCCCATCGTCTTTTTGCCTTCGAGGCGATACGGCTCTTTCAAAGTTGAAATGTCAAACCACAGGCCATGATTGTGACCTTCTCGAATTCGTTTGCCACTTTGATCGATCAAACCGTTGGTGACAAAAAGTTTTGCCCCGCTGTAATAGCACTCCGTTTGATTCGCGATCGGTGTGTCACTGGGCATGAAACAGACTGACTCCATTCCCGCACGAGCGGCGTACATCCCCATCGCTCCACCCGCATTGCCGTTGCTGGCCATCGCGATCCGCGTTCGACCAAAGTGTCGGGCCATCGTCGCAGCAAGCGACATTCCGCGGCACTTAAAACTGCAGGTTGGTAGCTGAGATTCGTCTTTAATCCAAACGTGTTTCATGCCTTTGTTCTTGGCGAACCGAGGGCACTCAACAATCGGACTCATCGACTTGTTCATCGTCACGGGCGAGATCTCATCACCGATCGGAAGCAACTCACGATACCGCCACATATCAGGATGACGTTCTGCAAGCGCTGCCTTGGTCATCGTTTTCTTCACACCGTCCAAATCATAGCGTGACCAAAGCGGACGGTTTTCGTGCATCGTCTGCTCGCAATCAGCAGGCAACGAGACTGAGGGATCGATTGCGCTTTCAAAGTGAGTGATAAATCGAGTCATTTATTCTTCTTTTTGGAACAACACCACAAACGCAAACGCCTTTCGTTCTTATTGAACTTAAAAACATTCTGGTCGCGGTCACGTTAACCGTTTGGATTCAATCGGATTCAAGTGTAGGATTGGGAATTCATGAAATGAACAAGTTAAAACAACGAGCGAGTAGCCACTGGTAAAACTCGTGAACAAGTTGGCTTGGCACAATTCGAACCCACTCCTACTTCTAAACCATTGTCTAAAAAATGAGCCCAGAAGAAACCCCGCCAGAGGATTTGAATCCAAGTTCAACAGATAATTCGTTTTCCGAATCTGAGGAAAATCTGACGAATGGTGACGTCGCCTCTTCGGCTGAACCGACAATCGCCGAAGCAGTCATGGCTGAACCGGCGGATCAAGCCGACGTTGTTGTCGCGGAAGACATGGGGTTTAGTGCGAGCCATTCCGGTTTCGCAATCGCCGCACCACCGATGGCTGGCAACCTTGAGAACATGTCTGCCAATGGTGGAGCGATCGGCAGTCTCGTTCTTGGACTCTGGTGTGTCGCGGGTTCGTTCATCACCAATTGGAGCATTATCAACGGCGTGATTGGTCTGCTCATGGGATTTTGGGGGCTGACGTCGCGGAAAAAGAAAACCGCTTGGGTGGGAATCGCACTTTGCGTTTTTGGAATTTTCCTGTCGCTGATCCAAGTAAGTGAACTTATTGGCGAGTACATGACCGAAGCCGAAGAATTTTGAACCTTTGGCATTCAGGTATTGACCGACGGAATGCCTAATCTTGATTGACAAAACGCTGGATCAACTCAGAAGTCGCCTCAGCCATCGACATCGCGTTGCGCTCGCTATGCACGAAACGCTGACCACGTTTTCCAAGTTCGATTCGTCTTTCGTTATCGCTTAAGAGATCAATCCAGTGGGCAACTAACTGTTCCGTTTCGCCTGGCTCGAAAAGCAATCCACCTCCCGACTGATCAATCAATTCTGGAAACGCTCCGTGCCTCGGCAACACGACCGGCACTCCCGCAGCCATCGCTTCGAGCGCATAAATCCCTTTGGGTTCAAGAAATTCAGTCGGCACAGAAAGCAAATCTATCTGCTTAAAGAATTCCAATTTGGACTCTCGGTCAATCGAACCAAGATACTCAAATTCATTTTCCAATCCCGTCAAACGTAGTCGCTCCCATTGCGATTTCGCATACGACTCGTTCTCGGGGCTCAACCAGCCTGCAACTTTTAACTTGATGTGATTCGTATTCGGTTGACTTTTCAACTCGATAAAAGCGTCAACCAAATGGTGCAGCCCCTTCTCCTTGGCCAATCTTGCCATATAGCCAATCGTTTTTTCAGCCGGCGCGTTCGTCGTCCGATCATGTGAAAGGAAAGAACTAAAATCTTCCACATTAATCCCCAACGGCGTGACGTGGATCTTCGTTGGATCGATGGCGAAGTAGTCGCTCATGTAACCAAGGAAAAACTCGCTCTGCACGATAAAACCATCCACTTTGTCGACTAACTCTTTGATCCTATTGATGCACTTGGACTTAAAAGGCTCTTTCAAGCTGTCAAGAAACACGTCGTCACCCTGCAACGTCACAAGCACCGGCACTTCGACCTCTCGCTTGATGTCTTCGATGCAACCGCCAATGAGGATATTGGAAAAGATGATCAAGTCGGGTTTGCTGAGCGCGAGCCATTTGCAAATCTTCTTGACCTCTTTTTTCTGATTGCCTTTCGAGCCGAGCAGCATCGAATACGCAAGCTTTCCAAGCATCGTCCCGTTGGTCTCCATAGCCCGCGAGGTGACCTTACGAATCAGCCAAGGCGAATCAAGAAATCGGTCCAGCGCGGCAGGAACGTAGCGGAGCAAGGGAATCTTTTGTTGCAAGTAAACATTGACGCCGCCGAACAGGACTTGGTCAACGCTGACATTTGACTCGTCGGTTCGAATCGGAGTGTAGGTCGGAACGAGTTGAATGTTCCAACCATGCTCAGACAAAGCTTTCGACAACGCATTGTCGTGCATGCACGAACCGCAAAACATTCCACCAGCGCCGGCGGTGAGATAGATGATTTTGGTTTTTGAATAATCCATGAAGAACCAAACTGGCAACCAACAAAAGTCGTCGCATTGGGTTCTTAATCTTCATCTTTATCTTATTCTTAATCCTCTTGTCGATGTTTCGCGAAGGACGAACCCGCGCCGAAAAAAGGGATTAAGATTAAGATTAGGACTAGGATTAAGAAAGAAAATTTCTGGCGATGTTCTGACCTCACCCTACCAAACTTGCAGAATGCTTCGACTCACAGCTTGAAACAATCGACTTGCAAACTTCTTCGGCTTGTTGTCCCGTCAAAGTCGAATCTGACGAACGCAAAACGACTGACATCAACAAACGTTTCTTACCCGCGCCATCACGTTTTTCATCTCGAAACGTTTCTCGGTACTCGACTGATTCAAGCAAATCACCCGCCGCCGATCGAACCGTAGATTCTAACTCCGACCATTTAACCGCATTCTCAACAATGAAGTTGAAATCACGAGTCACAGGTGGGAACGAACTTAAGTTGACGTGTTGCGGAATAAGCACAGCCAAACTTTCGAGTAGGGCCAGATCAATTTCGGCGACCGTCGCATCCGAGCGAAGCCCAAACTTCTTTTTGCCTGATTTGGAAACGGCACCGATCCACCCCAGAACTTGATCGCCGATCCTCATCTCGCCGGATTGGCTATTGTCGAGCAACTCATGTTTGCAGTCCACGACAGTCAAGGTCGACGCAGGATCAATCAGTTGAACCAAAGTCTCAATCACGCCTTTGACCGCGAAGTAATCTCTGCCGCTGATCATTGCGAGCTTCGTTGGCTGATCAGGAATTTCGTTGTCGCCATTGGCCAAATAAACTTTTGCGGTTTCGAATAGATTCACGTCGGAATTGGAACGGTACTCATTAATGCGGCGCACCTCAACCAGGCTTGGAATCAAGCTTCGCCGAAGCAGATTTACGGTTCCAATATTGTGTGAGTATTCTTCCAACACACCCAACATCGGTTGCGAACTGATGAGCGGCGGTGAATCGGTCCAGGGGGAAAACGAATCGGACCAGGGCTCTGGAACGAGACTTGGCGTGACGGCCTCGTCAAATCCAGCAGTCGTCAAAACAGTACGAACTTTGTCGATCACGCGATCTGCTTTGGGGCGATGCGATGCCGACATTGGCACGTTGACGTTGTCTGGGATCTTTTCAAAGCCGTAAATCCGTCCGACTTCCTCGATCAAATCGACTTCACGCGTGAGGTCTTTTCGCCAGCTCGGCGGCGTCACAATCACTTCGTCGTCGGTGCTTGAAACGATCTTCAAACCAAGCTTTTCCAAAGTCAGTCCGACGAAATCAATCGGGATCTTGATTCCTAGTAGTCGCTCTAGTTGGGCGTAGCGCAACGTCACATCGGCCGGAGCTTCTGGAGGATTGCCAACATCGATCACGCCATCAAGCAAATCACCACCGGCAGTTTGCAAAATCAAATCGCAAACTCGGCGGCTCGCCCAATCCAAATTCGCCGAATCAACGTTGCGTTCGAAACGGAAAGATGAAGGACTGTGAAGTTTCAACTTCCGAGCGGCGTTGCGAACAGCCAGTTGATCAAAATAGGCGGCTTCGATTAAGACGTCCGTTGTTGCGTTTGAAACTTCTGAATCCGCTCCGCCCATCACGCCACCGAGGGCGACAGCGTCTTTTTCGTCTGCGATCACACACATGCCCGCGTCGAGCGTGTAAGTCTTATGGTCAATCGCTTCGAATTCTTCACTGGCTTTCGCATCGCGAACAATAATTTTTCCGCCATTGAGCTTGGCAAAGTCAAACGCATGAAGTGGCTGGCCACATTCGAACATCACGTAATTGGTTGCGTCGACGACGTTGTTGACGATTCCAATCCCAAGTGTTTCAAGTCGCTCCTGCATCCATTTCGGGCTGGGCCCGATCTTGACGCCTCGGATCAATCTGGCGGTGTAGCGAAAACATGTCGCGGGAGATTGGATTTCAACCTTGCAGTGCTTTTCAATCGACTCGCTGGATGTCGCAGGCTGTGGATCAGGAATGTTCAGCGGGATTTCGTAAAGTGCGGCCACTTCGCGGGCGACGCCGATGTGACCGAGGCAGTCCGCACGATTGCTTGTCACCTCAAGATCAATCGCTTGGTCATCGCCGAACGATTCAGTTCCTTCGTGGTTCAAACCTGACATCGTCAAGCGATCAACAAGATCGTCATGCGACATCTTCAGTTCAACGTATTCAGTAAGCCATTTCCAGGAAACGATCATGGGAGTTTATTGGTGGTTTGAACTTTTTAGAAATGGTGAAATTTGCGTTGGGCAAATGCGGAGGTCAGAATGCGGAATTTTTTGGATCTCAGGCTGGAAGCCTAAGACAC
>CAYMFZ010000059.1:6202-15961 GCA_964389585.1 uncultured Pirellulaceae bacterium
TTTCTCTTAAGACACTTTCTCTTAAGACACTTTCTCTTAAGACACTTTCTCTTAAGACACTTTCTCTTAACGCTTCACGTTAGAACTGATGTAGGAATCTTGTGTCGTTTGTGAACAAGTACCGAATGTCAGTGATTTGGTGACGGATCATGCAAAGTCGTTCGATGCCAAGTCCGAACGCAAATCCGCTGACTTTTTCTGGATCGTAGCCGACGGAACGCAGCACGTTGGGATCAACGATTCCAGCTCCGCCAAACTCAACCCACTTTCCGTCCCAATAATAGTCGGCTTCGACGCTTGGTTCAGTGAACGGGAAAAAAGACGGACGAATTCGGACTGGCACGTCATCGCCTAGGTAGTTTGACGCGAATAATTTCAAGACGGTTTTCAAATCGGCAAGCGTCACATTCTCGTCGACCATCAAGCCTTCAATTTGATGGAACATCGGATAGTGCGACCAGTCGGCAGTATCCGGGCGATAGACTCGGCCCAACGAAACAATCCGAACGGGTGGCTTGGTCGTTTCCATCACACGAATTTGAACCGTGCTGGTTTGACTTCGCAACAACATTGGATTGTCGCTCAAGGTTCCGTCTGAATCACTGGCGTCTTGTTCAGCTTGGGATTTGGCAACCGACAGGTAAAAGTTATCCAGCGGATCACGAGCCGGATGGGCGCGAGGAATGTTGAGCGCCTCGAAATTGTGATAATCATCTTCGACTTCGGGGCCTTCAGCCGGCGTGAACCCCAGCCGCCCCATGATATCCTTCAGCTCGTTGATTGTTTGCGTGATTGGATGCAGGCGGCCGACATGAAATCTTGCACCCGGCAACGTCGGATCGAAAGTTGGATCTTTGGCTTCGCTTCCCGATCCACCCAACAACCTTTTTTGGGCTTCTTCAAACGCCGTTTGGATCGAAGCCTTGACCGCATTGAGCTTCATCCCGGCTTCTTTTCTACTTTCGCCGGGCACTGAGCCCATGTTCTTTTGGAGGCTTTTCAACTTTCCTTTTTTCGCACCTAAAAATTCAACCCGAGCTTCGTCCAACTGTTCTGGATTTCCCGCAGCAGTGAACGCGCTAACGGCCGAGGTCGCAAGATCGTCAAGTTGTTTTACGAAGGCTTCGATGGACATGGAAAGTTCGTTAGTCGAGGATTGAAAAATGAGAGGCGGAAGCCAAATCTGTGTGCAAACGAAAAAAGGAAGACAACAGGCCAGTTGTCTTCCTATAAATATATCAAGTTGCCGAAAGTCGTCCTAAGCGGCCAGAGCTTCTTTGACGGATTCGACGATCGTGTCAAAACCTTCAGGGTCGCAGATCGCGATTTCCGAAAGTGACTTTCGATCGAGCTCGATTTGGGCCTTGTTAAGCCCGTGAATAAATTCGCTGTAACGCAAACCGCGTTGACGACAGGCCGCGTTGATACGCGTGATCCACAATCGACGGTACGTTCGCTTTTTGACGCGACGATCACGGAATGAGAAAACGCCAGCGCGAATGAGAGTTTCTTTTACGGTTCGCAGCATGTTGCGACGACCACCGCGATAACCCTTGGCTCTTTTGAAAAGCTTTCGCTTTGCCTTGGTGCGAGCTGCACCTTTTGTTGTACGCATTTGATTGCCCTTTGTTTTGCCAAACAGGCCTCAGACGATCGTCTGATGTTGGTTGCCCATCAAAGCACGCGAGAGGTACTCGCTAAAAGTGGATGAAGCAACGCTCACCCATTCAGCTACTGGATTTAGTAGCTGTACTTGCCCAAAGATTTGACAATGGACTTCACCATGCACTCATCAAGAATCGTTCCGCCTCGAAGGTTACGAGTACGCTTGGCACTCATTCGAACGTTGCGGTGAGATTTTCCAGAAGCACGGTGCTTAACTTTACCCGTGGCCGTCAAGCGAAAACGCTTTTTGGTCCCTTTGTGGGTTTTCATTTTGTTGTGTGTCATGACACCATCGTTTCTAAACTAATTTGGAATCGAGGATTGTACGGCAAAAGCCCCGCCTATCAAAGGGCTTTCGGCGATTTTCAGCCCGAAAATCCAGCCCTGATTCAAGAATCGGCTTCGAATCCACGCAACTCGGCTTGGCCCCAAGAATAGCGCTGGATTACGGCCTAAACCGTCACCGATTCTAACCCACTGAAGCCGGACCCAAGCTGGATAGTCGGAGCCGGTTCCTGCAAATCGTCTGCGAGATACAGTTCATTGAGATTGCTCATGCCACGTGGCCAAATATGGAATTCACCGACTACATGACCAATATTCCAATGACCCATGATGCCATTTTCACCGAGTTGGCCGGTGTAATGAACCTGATGCTTTTGCAGATATTGCTTTACCCAAGCGCAGGCGCCTGTTTCTAAATCGTATTCGCCATTGGCGACCCAAGGCCCAACATAATCGGTCCCTTCGCCCTTAATCTTGCCATCCGTAAACGACATATAAAGATGCATCCAACCACGTTTCGAGTTGCCGCGTTCCAGGTAAAAACCATTCCACTCGCCTGTCGGCAGTCGATTATCCGATTCCATAACTTTCCTCAAACATATTCACGAGAACTGCGAAGTCGTATGGTTCTGTAGCTTGGGCACTTTTGCCCGAGGTCTGGCCCAAGGTCTGCTGTGATTGACGACGGGCAAGAGTGCCCATCCCACGTTCAGATCGTGACTTTTGCAGTTCTTTTAGTAACAAGAGAAAAATATGCATGAGGTTCAAGCAAAGCAAATCGTGGGGCGCCGACTTGGGATTGGTCAGAATGGGCCGAGTTTTTGTGGCTATTGTGACCTAATCGCGAAATCCCGAGCCTCCAATTGAAGTGGACAATTTAGAAAGTCGCGTAGTCCAAGTCAGAATGTTGCCCAGAACGAGCTTCAACGGACAAGTGAAATTGACGCGATCAACTGCCAAGCAATACTGACGCGCCGAGGTCTTTCATAGCCCTTATTGTTAGGATGAGCCGCAGTGCGTTAGCACCCGGTTCAGTCACGTAAAACCGGACGCTAACGCGTGGCGGCTGACCGTGTGGCGGCTGATTCTCTACACCCTAAATTTTGAACCGCTGACAAAACCAAGTCCAACCAAGAGCCCAGCGGTGGCAAATTGAACCGACGCTCTGCCCTCACACAGGCGAAAAAGGTGGCAAAGACGTTTCCATTCATCAGCACCAAAAGCTGATTGCCGTACCACAGAGACGCTAAACGAGTTCTGTTTGTGAATTTTACTGTTGTGAACGGAGTATTTTTCTTCGTCCATCAGATCATGAGATGGATGCTGATAGTCGTTGATCACTCCGTGGTCAAAACGGGACCGCCAAAAGACTCGACAGCCGCTGAGTCGCAAACCATTGACTCAACAGCTTTCAATCCAGTCGACATCTTATTGCTCGACAATTTTTTTGGCGCATCAACTTTTTAACTCGACAACTTTTGAGATAGAAAAGGTCCACGCAGTTCGCGTTATGATTGCGGAGCAATCAACGACTATCGCTTCGCATTCGGCAGAGCTTAACAACGCGTTTATTTAACGCGTTTATTTGAAACGTTTGAACAAGCGGTTGCCGGTTCGCTCTGGCGAACTTGCCTTGGGAACCAAAACAGGAAGCGGCTGCATGTCGCAAGCGATTCCGGCTTTCGCCAAATCTTTCGGCAATGAGTACGACTGAACGGCGCCCGGCTTGCCCGGAACATTCGCTTGGCGACCGCGAAACTTCTGAATCATGGCAACCATGTCGGGATTGTTTCGCTTCATGCCACGCTCATCGGCTTTGGCGATCCAGTCGTAGCTTCCGACGCAAACGTAACTCTCGTGGCGGTCGTGAAACTCGTAAGCCTCGATGCCTTGTTTGCGCAGGTGGTTGGCAAGGACGGTTGCCTTTTTCCACCCGTTGGCCAATTTGCTTTCGGTGTAGCCCTGGCGATTCTTTTTGCGCCACGCGTCTTCTTCTTCAGTTTTTTGCATTTGATCAAGCTCAAATGTCGAGTCGCCTGTAAAGGTCGCGATCTTCACCGAATAGACGCCAGTGTTTTCCAGCAAACTGTGTTTCGTGTCTCTGTTCCACTTCATCACTTCTTCATCTGTTTTTCGAGCCGCAAAGTATTCATCTGGCAACAGCGGATTGGGCATCATGAATGCTGCCCGAAGTGGACTGGGGCCTTGACCTGCTTCCCCCTTTTTCTTCGAGAACTTGCGCCATTGTCCGCCAACAAACACTTGGCTCGTTCCTGACTCGGCTGAATCTGAATCGATATTGGCCATCGACTCGGGACGCAATGTCTTAATCGCTTCGAGAGCACGTTGGGCTCGAGCGTCCTCAATGGTTGCGAAATCACCAATGAGCACAGCAGTTTCTTCGATCCTCGACTCTTCGGCCGCTTGGATTTTGGCAAGTTTCATTTTGGCTAATCGAGGTAGCTCACCTTCACTGTACGCAACTTGTTTTGATGAGTAAGCCAATCCTCGATTAGCCACGTCGTCGCCGAAATCAAATTCGTGACTGTAGACATATGCGTTTAGGCGGTGCTTCGTTCGCAGCTCTTCGACCAATCGCCGCGCTTGTTGGCGGCCATCTTCGCCAGTGAACGATGCACACATGATCAACCAAGGGCCGGAGTTTTGCGATAAATCGACCGGCATCTGCTCTTTCGATTCGGCCTTTGACTTACCGAACGGAAGCTTCAAACGCTGGGCGTTTGCGTCTTGGTGTTGCGCAATGACTGAAAACGTGATCAACAACGCGAGAACTAGCTTTGCACTTTTCATCTTGGTCTCCTGACTCTTGGACACGCCGAACGATTTCGTTGAGCGGGCGGGACGTTAGCAGACGCCAAATTCAAGAGCTAGGTCATTTGAGACTGAGTGCGAACTGTTGCTTGCGTTGAAAACTGCTGATTTGAAAAACCCAAAAAAGAGCATTGGCGATTGTGAAGCTCGAATCCATTAGCTTTTTGTCTCGCAACCAATCTGTGGAACGCATTGCACCGTTTTTCTCGACCTATGGGCAATTAGGCTCCGTTGATCAAAAACTCCAAGTTACCCAAAAGCCAGATTGAAAATATGTAAGCAGGGATAATTTGCCATAAATTAACGCATAGATAGATTTAGTGGATTGTTAATACCCTTTGAACGTTTTAGCCTTTACTATAAGGCAATCTATAAGACTTTTTGACAATCCGTTGTCACAGATCTCAGAGGAAGAAATGCAATACAGTTTTCGATTAGCAGAGCTCTTAGGGCATGTACCTGACCCTAGGAAGCGACCCGGAACTATTAAAGCGATTGTGGAGTACACGGGACTTGATCGGCATCAAGTGGCGGCACTTTTAAAGAACGAAGTGAAGTATATCCCTCTGAAAGCGCTTTCAAGGCTTTGCGATTTTTTAATCGAACATGGTCACGCGACGGCAGACCAATTGCCGGGGGCACTATTTGCCGTCGAGCCTGAGAACTTTTGGGAGTTGCTCGCGCGTCGTCGACGACTTGAGATGTGCGTGGGCGTTCGAAAAGATGTCAGCGCTGAAAACCCTGAAGTCTCATTTGTTGTCGCTTCCGATTCAGTTTTGCTCGGCGAGATTCTCAATGGAGTAACGACGCTTGGCGGAACGGCGAAACTTCGAAAGTCGGATGGCAACATGTCGATGATCACGTCGGACTCGCTTCCCCATCCTGAACACCTCAAGCAGTCATTGGTTTGGAGCCCAGGTCAAGCGGATGAGACAGAAGTCTCTCGCCGCGCGACGATGGTTTACAACGAGTTCTCTGAATCCAAAGGTGACAAAGCGCTTGTTGGTATTGGAAGCACGAAAAGCAATCCTGTTGTCGAAATCGTTTTGTCAAAAGCATTCAACTGCAATCCTTTCGAAAGCCAAGATGATGTCGAGAATGCGACCCAGCGTTCGATTCCTTTCTTCATGCGTTATCGAGACAACGATCCGCATCCCGCGTCGTGCGTCGCAGGAATGAATTTGAGCAAGGCAGATAGCAAACTAGAGGCTGGCCTTTATTACGAAGACGAAGAAGGTAAATGGTCACGCTTTGGAAGTAACAATCCCAAGGAAGAAGTTGCATTCGTATTCTACGTTCATCGCGAATCTCAAGGGCGATTGGAAATGGTTCTGGGTGGGTTCTCTGGCCGAGCGACTCGTTTGCTTGCCCGGGCTTTGGCAACTCGAGCCGAAGATTTCTGGCCACCGATTTACGAAATGCAGGGAATTCAAGTTGGTGGATTCTTGGTCAAGTTTACTTTGCCTTCAAGCAAGAAAGAGACGGACATTCTGCGAACGGATTTGGTGGCAACCACAGAAGTGACGACCATCCCGCATCAGGCTTTTGCGCGACGGCTTGAGAGAGGTAAGAAGTAGGCTGTCGAATTTGGGTTTTTCAGAGATTGAAATTCGTCATTTCAGATTTCAGATTTGATAATTTCAGATTTGAAGATTTGAAGATTTGAAGATTTGAAGATTTCAGATTTGAAGATTTGTCATTTCGAATTTGAGGATTTCTGATTTCAAATTTGTCATTTCAAATTTGTCATTTCAAATCTGAAATCCTTCAAACAAACGACTAAGCTTTATCCTGATTGCAACAAACTCCGACTCTCTCACCCTCCGATCTCCCCGAATCCTGAAACCAATGATCACCAAATTCGCCGCTGGCCAAACCTGGACCTATAAAACTCGGCCAGAAGAATCGGATTCACGTCTGACCATCGTCCGCATCGATGACGACGCGGAGTACGGAACGATCGTTCACATTTTCATTTCCGACGTTGCCATTCCCAATGCCAATGCGCCTGAGGGAAAGACGACCTACATCGCGCACATGCCTTACGCTGAGGAGTCGCTTGAAGACTGCGTAATCGCGATGGAAAGCGAGTCATCCGAACTTCCTGCCTATGAGGAAGGCTATAAGCTCTGGCGAGAAGCGTTCGAAAGTGGGGATGCCGGCGTTTTTACGGTCCCGGTCGTAGAAGCCATTTCGTTTGTTGAACAATCGGTCTGATTACCCAAATTAAAGACCACAGGCTGCAAAGTCACGATCTGTACGTAGGACATATGGGAATTCTTGCCCGTGGTCTTATTACAGCAAAACTCGGGCAAGAGTTGCCCAAGGTACAGAACCATACGACTTCGCAACTCTCCTGAATCTTCCTTAATCTGGACGATCGCTTAGCTTACTTTTGTGGAAGCAATTCGATTTTCCGAACCGATACTTCAGCACTCGAGCCCAACTCGTTTGCTATCAGTTTCAACGTTTGAATATCAGATTCGCTTTTGATTTCTCTTTTGCCTAACCGAACAATGAACCGCTCTTCAAAGTCTTCATTGGTCGGGTAAATCGAAAACCGACGTGGCTTGCCGTCATCTATCTGAACGTAAAACTGGCTTTCCTCTTTTGCTCGGTAAGTTACGAGGCAATAGAAGAAGCCACTTCTGCGTTGCTCAATTTTCATCTGCCACGCCGCATGTCCGCCTTGCTGCCACTTTGTGATACCGATCTGATCTTGATTGCTGGCATTTTCAATTGCGCACCCCACTAAAGTCGCAGAAGTAATCGGCAAGGCAATGCTCGCGTCAGATGCTTGCTGCATCAACTCGCCGATTGGTTTCGATTCGGCTTCGCCACGTTCGCTAATCACGGTAGCTGGGTTTTGCGTCTGACCTTCTACCAGTGAAGACGACTGGCTTTCTTGGAATTGGTCATCTTGAATTTGGCCGCTTTGAATTTCGCTTGTGGCACCCTCGATGCCGTCAGCCGGAACTTGCGGCAATTCTTTTGAAAACAACAGAATCGTCGCTGTCATGGCGACCACGAGGATGCAAACCAGAAACACCATCACTCGAATGTCAAGCAAATCAGCGAGCCAAGGAGTTTCCCCGTCATCCTTTGTTTGATTGGGATCAGTTGAATTCAAAATTGGATCCTTCGCACTGCATTCGTTTTGAATGCTTCTGTTCCGATTGTAACGCGCGAGTCCGATTGTAACGTCGGACTAACTAGACATTCTGATTCAATCAGCGATCGGGCAAACGGAAGTGTTGAGCCGACGGCGCGTTGCCGATGATTCGATTAGAAGCGTCTAAGACTTCAATTCAAATCTGGGCTGGCGGGCCCGTGAAAATGCCGGGGGCGATAGTGTCACAAGACATCAATGTAGTAGCTTTAGTCAAAGGTGAAGAGCGTTACATCTTTCTGTTTAACGACAGCAACAAAAGTGAAACGCTTCGTACGCTTGGTCGCTATGCCTCGGATTCGAAACTGAGCTTCTCATGGTATGACGCAGCCGTCTTAAGCCAAAAAGTTCGCAATATCGAAAAAACTCAATCAGTTCCTAAACCTGCCAGCGGACGCTTCTCCACCAATGACTTGGAGGACGTGTTTCCAGGAGAAGATCTTTTTTCTGGCGAAGAGTTTATCTAAAAGGGCGACTGACGATTGGAAAAGTCAATTCCGCGATTTTTGCGTTACCTTCAAGTTGAACGCAACTGCTCCGAACTCACAATCAAGTCTTATCGTGAAGACTTGGAATTGCTCTACGGCTATCTTTGCGACACGCTTGATTACGAACCTCGCCCAAGCAAAATTACACCGCAGGTTTTGAGAACCTACGTTGCTGCTCTCCACGAAGCAGGCTACGCGAAGACCTCGGTATCACGGCGGCTTGCGTCTTTGCGAAGCTATTTTCGATTCGCCCAGCGTGAAGGGCTTTGCGATACCAATCCGGCAAAACCACTTCGCAACCCGCGCAGGGATCGGAAACTTCCTCACTTCTTGACGGGACCGGAAATCGGCAAGCTGCTCGCCGCGCCGCCCAAGAAAGAAGCCATGGGGCTGAGAGATCGAGCAATGCTTGAGACGCTGTACTCCGCCGGACTTCGTGTCAGCGAACTCGTCGGGATCAACACCAGCGATCTTGATCTCGAAGACGGATTGGTTCGAGTCCGTGGAAAGGGAAAGCGGGAACGGCTGGCTCCGCTCGGAAGCTTCGCAGTCAAGGCGATTCGTGCTTGGCTAAAGAAGCGATCGCCAGCCAGAGGACTTTCCAAAGAGGATGCTTCAGCCGTATTTCTCAACAAGTTCGGTAAGCGTTTAACCACACGCAGCGTTGCTCGGATGCTTGAAAAGTACCTCAAGCAAACCGATCTCGACATGCGAACTTCGCCTCACACGTTGCGGCATAGCTTCGCGACGCATCTGCTTGATGGGGGTGCGGACATTCGCAGCGTCCAAGAATTACTTGGCCACAAAAGCCTCGTGACGACTCAGATTTACACGCATGTCAGTACCGCTGGACTGCGCAAGGCTTACGAGAAGGCGCACCCTCGCGCCAGAAAAAACGGCTAGAGGTACATCTTCTACAACCTTCGCCTTGTTCATCGCGCCATCTCTCCGCGCCCATTTTCTCGCGCCATCTCTCTCGGCGCTCATCCATCTTGCGCAAGCGGAAAATGGGCCTGGCTCCGCCGAAAGCAATCGAACCCCCTCGAACGATCCCAACGGCGGTGCCTGTACCATTTCTCCGCGCCCATTTTCTCGCGCCATCTCTCTCGGCGCTCATCCATCTTGGCACCATTTCTCCGCGCCCATGCAAAATGCGAAGTACCGCGCAAGGATAGCTTTTCATGGATCACATGAAGTAAATAGGTTCCAGATGGCCCGAATTGCCGCACCACTTGTAGGGACAATTCAGATGGGTGGATCGTTTGCGTCGAACATCCCTCAGTAATAACGTTTTGATTGCGGAGCAATCAACGACTTTGC
>CAYMFZ010000060.1:0-15841 GCA_964389585.1 uncultured Pirellulaceae bacterium
TACAACGACGATGAGATCCGCGCCGACCTGGCAGAAATTGGCGTGCAACTGACAACGCAATCTGACACGGAGGCACTTGCAGAAGCCTGGTCAGCCTGGGGGCCGGCTTGCATTCAAAAACTCTGTGGAATGTTTGCGTTTGGCGTTGTTGATCGACGAAGCAAAGAAGCTTGGATCGTTCGTGATCGCTGCGGAGTCAAGCCACTCTTTTATTCTCAAATCGGTAATGACTTCGTTTTCGCAAGTTCCATCGCCGCCATTCGTCGTCATCCCTACTTCTCTTCGGCTCCAAATTTTTCCGCGATTGGACATTACTTTCAAACACTACGAACCACTTTCGACCGGCAAACCGTATTCGAAAACATCAACTGCGTGCGGCCGGCTGAATTCATTCACTTGGTGCGCGGCAATCCAATGCACCACACCTATTGGACGCTTCCTCAATCCGTCAGTGATTTGAGTGCGCAAGAATATTCGTTTGAAGAGGCGGTTGGCGACTCCGAAAGACTGCTTGAATCATCTGTCAATCAACGACTAAAAAGTGACGTTCCCGTTGGCATGATGATGAGCGGCGGCGTCGATTCGAATACACTTGCGACATTGGTCCAAAGACAATCGAAGGGTTCCATTTCTGGCTGTTGTGGCGGAGGCGTTGATGAAAGTCTTCCCGAGGGCGGTGGTGATTTTAATTTCGCGAGTCTTTGTGCTCAGGAACTTGGGATTGATTTGGCGACCGTTCGCGTCGCGGATGAATCCTATATTGATACGTGCCAATCGTTGATTGAGCTTTATGAGACTCCCATTTCTACACCAACCGACGCGATCATCTTTCAGGTTGCACGTCGCTTGAAACAATCAGTTGGCGTAGCCTTAGGCGGCGAGGGCGCTGACGAAGTGTTTTGTGGCTACGCGATTCCTCACTGGTCGGGAAACGACTTTGAACTTTCACGCAACAAACACAAATTTGGCTGCCAAGCAACTTCCGAGGGGATCAGCAACAGCTTGATTCGGCAGTATGGTCGCCAAGAATTCAAATCGCCCGCCGATCACTACCTTTCGACCAATGGCTTGATTCCCATCTCAGCCCAAAAAGCCCTTTTCAATTCAGGCTGCTGGGAACAAGTTCGGTCAGGTGACGCTGTGCATCAATATTACAACGACCTGTTTGGTCAGAATCGGAATGATTCGATGACGCAGCGATACGCGAGGGTCTTGTTTCGAACGAATCTCGAAAGTCTGCTGGGCCGACTGGACAGCGCGACCATGGCAGCCAGTCTAGAGGCCCGCGTTCCGTTCACCGATCATCGCGTCGTTGAACAGGCTTTTCGGTTTCCTCATCAATTCAAAATCGACGTCTGTCCAAGCGAAAAAAAGCCGTGGCTGAGCTCGATGGAATTGGCTCAACGCGGAAGTCTTCGCTCGAAACGAGTTCTCCGTTCTGTCGCCTCTCGCATGATGCCAAAACGACTTGCGATTCGCCCAAAAATGAGCTTTCCTACGCCATTACCCATGTGGCTTGACCGCAAATGGAGTACCTGGATTGACCAGAAACTGACCAACAGCGCGTTCGCCAAAGAGATCTTCAATGTCGATGCTCTCAAAGAGTTGAAGCAGATTCCACCAGGAATGGCCATGTGGAAATGGCCGATTCTCAACGCCGTTCTTTGGGGCGATAAGTATTTTGGGTAGTGTCCACTTCTTTTGAAAAAATTCACTGAACCTTCATTGCAATTCGACGGCGTAGCTTTCCTTCTATTGAGGCGTTAGTCTGAAAATATTTCGGCTAGAAATATTCCGGACAAGCTTGAATGAATCTCCTACGTCAAATCTCAATCGCGTTGTTGTCATTGCTTTTTATTGGTGCCGGAATCAACCATTTCCTAAATCCAAACTTTTACGTTGGATTGATGCCGCCATACATTCCTGCTCCTCTGGCAATGGTCTACATCTCGGGAGTGTTTGAGATACTGGGCGGCATTGGGTTGTGGATATCTCGGGTGAAACCCTTGGCCAGTTGGGGATTAATCGCACTTTTGATTGCCGTTTCCCCCGTCCACATCCACATGCTTGTTCATGCGGAGCAGTACGACATTTTTCCTTATTGGACCTTAGTGGCAAGAATTCCGATTCAGTTTCTACTGATGGCCTGGGTTGCTTGGGCGACGTCAGCTCAAAAAGTTTTGGAGCAGACTGAAGTCAAACTCTGAGAAAGTTTGAATCTCCAATTGATTCACTTTTGATTTTGCATTTCACGATTCGTTCATTAGTCTGATTCTTTAAAAAAGACTGTCACAGAAAAATCTCCAAATCCAATCGCTCCAAAATTTGACTGCATAGAAAATCGAAGCTGGATTGGTAAGATCTGTTGCACGCAGAATCGCTGCACTGCCTTGAACCGTGATCGGTTCATGCCCGCCCGCTAACTAGCGTTTCGCTTTGCTTCACTCAATGGACTGTGCGTAATTGCAAAGGCTCCCTTGGGCGACGCTTATTTCGCACATGTCACATGACCCAACAATAACTGATTCGGATCACTCGTTGAACAAATCTGTCACCCCGCAAGAACAAGACTTTCACTTGATATCTTCAACTTCGAATAATGGTGTAGCTCCATCCAACGCAACATTGCCAAAGGGTTCGGATCCCCAATTTGGCGAATTCGTTGTGGTGGGTGTGGGAGCTTCCGCTGGCGGTTTGGAATCGTTGGAGAAGCTATTTTGCAATGTTCCGCAAGACAGCGGCATGGCATTTGTGGTTGTGCAACATTTGTCTCCCGACTTCAAGAGCATGATGGATGAGCTTCTTGCGCGTAAGACACAAATCCCAATCCACAGTGTTGAAGAAAACATGGAGGTCAAGCCGAACAACATCTATTTGCTTCCTCCAAAAAAAGAGATGATCATTTCTGGTGGAAGACTTCACCTGACGGACAAGGATCCCAAGCAAAGTTTCACACTGCCTATCGATCATTTCTTTCGCTCGTTGGCTCAAGACTTCCGCAAACACGCGGTTGCGATTGTCCTCTCGGGAACGGGTAGCGACGGCTCGCGTGGCATTCAAGAAATTCACAAGTCCGGTGGTTTGGTCTTGGTCGAAGATCCAACAACGGCCAAGTTCGATGGCATGCCGTTATCGGCACAAAACACAGGTGTCGTCGACCTCACGATGCAAGCGGAAGACCTCGCCGAGGCTTTGGTTGAGCACGCGGATGATCCTCACAAAATCAAGCTTCGTAGCAAAAACGTGAGCGAGTTGCCACTGGAAGGTATCGAAGCAGTTTTTGATCTTCTGCGCCGCGACTACACCATCGACTTTTCTCACTACAAGCCAACAACCGTCGGACGTCGAATTGAACGCCGTCTCGTCATGTTGAATATTGTCGACATCGATGAATACGTCGCTCGTTTGAGAGAAGACGATGATGAACTGAATGCTTTGTATAAAGATCTGCTAATTGGCGTTACTCAGTTTTTTCGCGACACCGAACCGTTTGCGATGCTGGAACGTCAAATCATTCCTGAATTGCTTGAGCGAGTTCCACCTCACGAAGAAATTCGCGTCTGGTCTGCCGCGTGCGCCACCGGCGAAGAACCTTACTCGCTGGCCATTCTGCTTTACGAAGCGCTCGAGAAAGCCAATCGCCCGATCAACTTAAAAATCTTTGCTACAGATGTTCACAGGACTTCATTGGATCATGCGGGGCAGGGCATCTACAGCGAAGAACGGCTTGGCGAATTGTCGACGAGGCGTTTGAAACGATTCTTCACCAAAAAGAACGATGGTTATCAGGTTTCACAGGACCTGCGAAAGTGCGTCGTTTTCGCTCAACATAACGTTATCAAAGACGCACCATTTACCAATCTTGATTTGATAACATGCCGCAATTTGTTGATCTACTTTTTGCAACCTGCGCAGCAAAAGGCAATTTCGCTATTTCATTTTGGATTGAAGACCCGAGGAACTTTGTTGCTTGGTAGTAGCGAATCGCCGGGCGAACTGTCTGATGAATTTGAAACGATTGATGAACATTGCAAGTTCTATCGAAAAAAGCGTGACATTCGCTTGCCTGCGGATATGCGATTGCCAATGTCCGGGCGAAGTAGTCGCAAGTCAAACCTCGGGGCTCCGGGATCACTCGGCTCGCGACCAGATTCCGGCTTGATCGCGACGTATGACTTGTTGCTTAACGAGTTCATGCCACCCAGCTTCTTGATCGATAAATCCAGACGATTAATCGACAGCTTCAGTGGAGCTTCGAAATTGCTTCAAGTCAAAGATCGGCGACCATCAGAAGACATTTTGGAGATGCTGGACACCGATGACCAAGCCTCGATCGCGGGAGCTTTGAACCGAGTCATTCAGCAACGACAGCCACTGACTTTTTCCGGCGTCAAGATCCGAGCGAACGATGAGGTCAAGAACTACAAGCTTTCGATTTTGCCGTTTCAAACCAAAACGAAAGACGAGAGCTACCTAATTCGACTGGACGAAATGGACATTGCGCCTGCTCCAATCGAAACTACGAGCGAAACTCAAAGCCTCAATGTCAACCGAAGTGAGATGTCACTCAGTCAGGTCAAGCATCTTGAGAAAGAGCTGAATTACACGAAAGAGAATTTGCAAGCGACGATCGAAGAACTGGAAACAAGCAACGAAGAAATGCAGGCGACGAATGAAGAAATGGTTGCTTCGAATGAAGAGCTTCAATCAACCAACGAAGAATTACACTCGGTCAACGAAGAACTCTACACCGTCAACGCGGAACATCAAAAGAAGATCTGTGAGCTCGACGAACTGAATCAGGACATGGAGCACTTGTTCCTAAACACCGAAGTCGCAACCATTTTTCTTGATAGCGAATTGGCGATTCGAAAATTTACGCCAGGAGTTGAAAGCTGTTTCAACTTGATCGAATCAGATGTCGGACGTCGCATTGACACTTTTTCACACCGGATTCAACATCGAGAGTTACTGCAAGACCTCAACGAGGTCTTGAGCAATGGTGAACGTCGAGAATTTGCTGTTCGTGACGTTGAAGGACGCAGCTACTTTATGAGACTGCTGCCTTACATGACCGACAACAACATCATCGATGGTGTCGTGCTTACGCTAATCGACATTTCCGTGTTGGAAGCAGCACGAGGCCAGATCTCTCGACTGTCTGCAATCGTTGAGTCATCCAACGATGCAATTATCAGCGCCGACATGGATGGGAAGATCATCAGCTGGAATGCCGGAGCCGAAAAGCTCTATGGCTACTCCAGTTCCGAGGCAATTGACAAAGACATCTACATGTTGGTACCGAACGAACAACATGAACAAGTCAGGTCATGGTTTGATCGAGTCAGAAACGAAATTCCGATTCCGATCGTAGAAGTAGAACGGCTATCTCAAGGAAACAACAAAGTTCAAGTTTCAATTGCTGTTTCTCCTATCAAAGATCAATTCGGAAACGTGGTTGGCGTCTCTTCAATCTCGAGAGATGTTTCGCAACTGAAGCTGGCCAAGCGACAAGTTGAGCAACGCGATTTGCGCACCCGCACAATTGTTGACTCATCTCAAGAAGCCATTGTTTCCATCGACGAACAAGGAAAAATCATTCGTTGGAATCCAATGGCGACAAGAGTATTCGAGTACAACGAAGAAGAAGCCATCGGTCGCCAGCTAACGGACTTAATTATTCCGAGCGAATTGCGCGAGGAGCATGTCAAAGGCATGAAACATTTCTTGCGGACTGGTGAGTCGAAGATTATCAATAATCGACTTGAACTCGAAGCAATAAAAAAGTCTGGAAAAGTCATACCGGTCGAGCTGACTGTCATCGGAAACAAGTTTGATGAAGGCCATGAGTTTACTGCCTTCATTCGAGATATCACGGATCGGCGAGCTGCCATCGAGCAGTCCCGATCCGATGTCGAGCGGCGCGACAAATTCTTAGCCATGCTCTCACATGAACTTCGAAACCCACTAAGTGCAGTCAGAACCGCCACTCGTGTCTTGAAAGGAAAGCACACTGATGAGGCGAGTGGCGAAAAGTTTATCTCAGTCATCGATCGACAAACAGCACACATTGCCAGATTGCTCGACGACTTGTTAGAAGTCTCCAGAATCACGCAAGACAAAATCGCACTTGAAACCGCTCATCTGGATCTTCGCGACACGCTCGATGACTCGGTCCAATCCGTAATGTCTCTCGCAAACGAGAACGAGATTGAGATCATCGTAAAATCAACCGACGAATCAATGTTGGTTCTTGGTGATCGGACACGCTTACAACAAATTCAGGCCAACCTGCTGACGAATGGAGTCAAGTATTCCCAAGCGGGACAAAGCGTGCAAATTTCGCTCAGCAAAGAAGGCGAAGAAGCCATCATCCGCGTGACCGACCACGGAGCCGGAATTCCAAAACACCAAATTGGCAAGATCTTCGAAATGTTCTACCAATCCGACGACACGCTTGACCGATCACATGGCGGCATTGGCGTTGGATTGTCGTTGGTCCGCTCACTGGCCGAACTTCATGGCGGTTCAATTTCAGTTCAAAGCGATGGCATTGGAAAAGGAAGTCAGTTTGAGGTTCGCCTTCCACTTGTTCAGGCGAACGAAAACATTCCAAAGAAGCCACATTCGCTTCGAAAACCAACCGTTGAAATCAAAACCGTAGTTGTCGTCGAAGACCAAGAAGACAATCGCGTCATGATTTCCAGCATGTTGGAGATGGAAGGCTTCGAAGTCAGTTCGGCTGAAAATGGTGTTGAAGGCTTAAAGCTGATCCGCAGTTCCAAACCTGACGCCGCCATCATTGATCTTGGCTTACCAGAACTCGATGGATTCGAAGTCGCCCGAAAACTTCGCTTTGGTTCGAATGAAGTTGAACCCAGCCAATCTTTATTGATCGCGCTCACCGGCTATGGCCAGCCTCAGGACATTGAGAAAGCCCATGAATGTGGATTCGACCATCACATGGTGAAACCGCTAGATCCAGATCGCTTGCTGGAACTCCTGAACGCCTCGGCAATGAAGCAGTCTAAATCCTCGTAAGATGCATTTGCAGCGATGGGTCTTTGCCATTCAGCAAGCTTAGCTCACGCAAGATCGACCTGATGCGATTTCGACCAAGCGGTTGGCAATTTCTTCGCTGGTGCCAACGAAATCAGCGACGACTTCCTTCAGTGCGTTCTCTGGCATGGATTTGAAAGATGCGTCTTTTGGATCCTGAACGATGCAATAGCCGCCGTTTTCACGAATCGCCTTCAAACCAGCCACGCCATCCCAAAGCATCCCCGAAAGAACAACACCTACCGCGTTTGCTCCCGCACTTTCGGCGACACTTTGAAACAGCTCATCAATTTTTGTTCGGCGGAACTTCCCCAACCAATCCGTTTCAACCTCAAAAGCATCGCCTTCGATTTGTACAAGTTGATTCGGAGCGCCAACATAAATCGTCGTGCATTCCAAATCATCTTCGTCGCTGGGCGCTACGACTTTTAAGCGTGAGTAGTGCCCAAGTATATCGACGAGCGTACTTTTCCGTTGCGGATCGCGATGATTCACAACAATGATAACGCCTTGAAAACTCTCGGGAAGCAATTCAAGGATCGTTCTTATTTCAGGCAATCCGCCAGCCGAAGCACCAATGGCAACAACAAGGTTTGGACAAGCGGCTTTCGTTTCGTTATCCAATTTTCACGCCTTGTTCAACAACAGACAATCAACTCGGCAGCATAACACCGCCGGCCAATTATACGCGTTCGCGAACAACATCGCATGAGTGCACTGAAAAACAAAGCCAAATGGCCAAATTCGATTGAGTCCCGCGTTCTTAAGAAAGAGCGACCAACTCTTCACTTAATTCTTCGCTCAACTCGTTCGCAAATTCGGCTGGCTTAATTGGCTTTGAGAACCATCCATTGACGCCACGGTCGCCAAGTGGAATACCCATTTCCTTGCGATCCATTCCTGACACGGCAAAGACTTTGATGCCGCGATAGTTTGGGTTGCATCGAATCTCAGTGATCGTATCCCGTCCGTCTTTCCGTGGCATTTGCATGTCAACAAGAACAACATCTGGTTGCTTGTGATCCGCCAAGTAGTCAATTGCTTCAACGCCATCGCCGACTGTATCGACTTCGTAGCCGCACAAACGTAGGTAGCCAGCCAGCAACTCACGCTCGTTTGGATTGTCTTCTACGACCAAAGCTCGCCGGACAACATTGGCATGACTCGCGATTTTTTTCGCCTGAAGTCCGTCGGCGATCGAGTTTTGTGCTCCCTGATTCTCGGAAAGCCGTTCAAGCTCTCCAAAGGTCTCTAAGGCCTTATTTAGCGACTTTTCTGCGTCTGTGAATCGTCCGGCATCCAATTGTTTTTGAAGGATATGCAGCGCCAACGAAGCGGCGTTGAGGCGGTTGCGAAAGTGATGACGCTCCTGAGTTGCGCGTGCTTTTGAGTGCTCGAACTCGTGGTTATCAGCAAGCTCGCCACGCAGAACGCGAACTGATCGTGGTGCGTCGACGCCAACGCGAACCGTACCGCCTTTGACTCGTAGGATTTCTACTTCGATGCCCAGATTGGGGAATACGATTCGTTCTTCTTGTTTTCTAGTCAGAACTAGCATGGTGGGTTTCCTTTCCAAATTGCCATTAGGCAATTCCAGCTTTGGTAAAAATCACGGGCGCACCTACCGAAGCAGAATGCAGCCCGTCCAAAGCAAGTAACCGACATCTTGTCGAACGTCCGAAGACGTAAGGAATCCGTTCCATGAACTCGCAGATGCCAAATTTACGGCAAGCCGCATCGTTCAAGCAAGTCCAACTGATGAATTTATCAACGTGCAGTGCTGGCACTCATTTGGAAAAACAATAGCCGCGGCTCGGCAAAAAATTCAAACTCAATTGGAACTCAATTGGTCCACTAATTATCGCGTGTGACAACTAAAAAAACTTTTTCCAAAATCGGAATCACTCGTTTTCCTTTTCAGCCTGCTTGAACCCAAACGAGTATTTACTTTTAATTCATTCCGGTAGGTCGCTTGAAAGATTCATCCGCTTCCAAAACGTTGCGACGACATGATGTCGGACTTACCATCTACTCTTGCCTCTCTGCCAATGACAAGTTCGAGGTGACTTTCTAACCGCTGGAATTTCTCTTCTTCCAGTCGTCGATCAGCGAGCTATTCACTGCGACCCCTCTCATCGTTACAGCCGGGGCACTCTATGCGCGTCAGCGAACTTTTTCTGCGTATAAGCCGCAAGCTCTAGATGCTTACCTCGATCACTCTATTCGTCGGAAACCTTCGGAAAAGAAACACATCAACTCTTCGGACTATCAATTCATGGCCGTTACCAACAAAAAAATGAATCCATTTCGCCGCCTTAGTCGACAGACCAGAACAGAAAAGATTCAAAATCACATCGAGGAGAAAGTTGTGAGTGCTCCCCAAACTTTTTCGCCACCACGTCAGTTAAAAGAACTATTGATTTCAAAAGCGCGTGACCTTCAAGTCCTTCCTGACGTTGCAGTTCAGGCGATTGCGATCGCTGATGATCCTGACGCGAAAGTAAAGAGTCTTGTTAACGTCGTAGCGCAAGACATCAAGCTAACGACTGACATTGTTTCTCTTTCTAACAGCAGCATTTTCGGGTCGACCAAGACCGTCGCTGGTTTGCAACAAGCAATAACACGAGTTGGATTCCGTCAAACGAAAAACATGATTCTGGCCTCAAGTATCGCCAGCATGATGAAACAAATGGAATGGCACGAAGAAAAAGTCCGTGACGTACTTTGCAAGCACAGCTTTCTAACTGCCGTGATCAATTCCCGACTAAACAGTCTGCAGGGCGAAGAATTCACAGCCGGGCTCGTTCATGACATCGGTCGCACCATGCTGGCGATCGCCATTCCCGAAAATTTTGTTGATTTCGATGGATTGAACTTCGACGAGTCACACGATGTCAACCTTCATGAATTTGAAGCCATTGGCACAACGCACAGTGAAGTCGGCGCATGGTTCCTCCAACGCAATCACCTGCCCGAAGAACTGATCACGGTCGCTCGTTACCACCACATGCCAGAAGAAGCCACCAAGTTCAAACGTCTCGTTGCCGTTACCGCAATCGCTGACAACATGGCAAATTTTTGCCAACGAGAAAGTGTTGAAGCATTTGTTGGTGTTGAAGACGACAGCATCGAAATCCTGGAAAGTTTGGGAATCGAAAATGCGCGAGAACTTTTTGAAAAATCGGCTCATGAATTGCTTCGCTCTGCACTTGATGAAGTTAAGCAATTGATCGTTTTGTAAACCGTTTTGCTTTTGTCGTGACTCATCGACGACCGCGACGCATTGGCTTGCTCCCTAATCCCATGGCCATCATGAATCAAATTAGCTTCGAATCGGAAATCGCAAACGCGCGAGCGAAACTTGAATCCGATCTGGAAAGTTTGGTTCAGTTACGACCGCTACCAGCGATCGCGATGCAAATCATGAAGGTTTGTGATGAGCCGAAAACCAAAGTCGGCGAACTCGTTCGCTTGATCGAATGCGACGCGGCAATTTCTTCCAGAATCTTGTCTGTCGTTAACAGTTCGACCTACGGCTACTCACGCGAAGTAACCTCAATTAATCAGGCCGTGGTTGTGCTGGGCTTTAAGAGTCTTTCACAACTCACGGTTTCGATCGCCTCGGAGAAAGTTTTCTCAGATGGAGACACGGCGATTCAACCTCGCCTTGAGCTTTACGATCACTCATTGGCGACGGCAGCCGTATCTCGATTGCTCGCAAACCAAACCGACTTTCCTGCGGATCCTGGCGCGGCGTTCCTCGCCGGCATTCTGCATGACGTTGGCAAGCTCGTCCTGTTTGATGTCGCTCCGAACTTCTACAGCAAGCTGCAATCAAGCGAACGACCCGACGACTACATTGCAACAGAAACCGCTGCTTTTGGAGTGGATCACTCAATGATTGGCGCCCAATTCGGAAGCCTCTGGGGATTGCCTTGTGAAATCAATTCGGCGATTGAAAACCACCACTGCCTTGACGAGCCGTGCAGTCCGACCTTGAAGGTGACTTCGCTTGCCAATGAACTAACGAAAATCTGGGGCGTCGGGCAAACGCAAACAAGCTCAGCATGTGAAACGACTCAAGCCTGGCTTGCTGATCTTGATGAACCGACCATCAATACACTTCAAGAACAAGCTTCGACGCAGTTTACTGAACTCAAATCGTTGCTGGTAAGCTAATCATGAACAAACAATCTTGCATCCTGACGAACGGAATCCAGCCTGACCCCATGGTCCGTCGAGTCATTAAGTGTACAGCTTTGTTGGGATTGATTCTGATACTTGGAACAATCGGCTACATGCTGATCGAGGGCTGGAACACCGACGACGGCTTTTACATGACGGTGATCACGCTGGCGACCGTTGGCTATGGTGAGACGCAAGAGCTTTCAGGCGTTGGACGACTGTTCACTTGCGCGTTGATTTTTACTTCGATTATCTGCTTGTCGTGCTGGACGGCTTGTTTGACTAGTTTGTTTGTTGAAGGCGATTTGTCAGGTGCTTTCAATCAGAAAAAGGCGAAAAAAATGGCAATGAACATGACGGACCACACCATCATTTGCGGCTCAGGCACCATGGCGAGGACAGTCTTGGATATTCTCTTGCGTAAGCAAACCAACGTCGTGTTGATTGCCAGCGACAAAGAAGACCTCAAGAACATTCGACATCGCTATCCCAACCTTGCGATTATTGAAAGCTCCGAAGTCGATGAGATATCACTTGCCGATGCAAACATCATGGAAGCCGATTGTGTGATCGCGGCGGTACAATCTGATTTCGACAATCTGATGATCGCCATGACTTGCAAAGATCTTGGCACCGATCTCAAAGTCATCGCGCGATCGGATGAGATGCAAGTCGCAAGTCGGATGATGAAACTGGGCGTGGAAAAAGTCATCTGCCCATTCCAAATCAGCGGCGTCCAAGCAGCCGAATTCGCACTCGGTTAAATTGTTGCTCTTGAGTTGTTGCTTAATTCTCGCTGCTGCTTTTTTCCAGCGCCAGTACAACATCTAATCAGATAGAAAATCAAGCAACCAAGCCCGGGCAAAAGTCCAATACCGCGACGCGGTTGCTCTGGAAATGCCAAGCGTTTGGGCGGCTTCGACTTCTGTAAGTCCAAGGAAGTACCTGAGGCGAACTAGTTCGGCTCTTTCAGGTTCGATTTTTTCGAATTCATCAACCGCATCATTCAGTTCAACAATTGAATCGGCGAGTGATTGAGAAGTCGCCAAACTTTCAACGACATCGGCACGATCAAGTGTCAACTGAGCGAACTGACCACCTTTCTTGACGCTCTTTTTTCGACGAGCCGCATCAATCAAAACGCGACGCATCTCCGATGCCACGATCGCGAGAAATTGACGCTCGTTCAGCCAGGTCGACGCGTCTCTGGTTCGCAATCGCAAGAAGACTTCGTGGATCAAACTCGTCGCTGACAACGTATGCGAATCTCGCTCGAAGTACATTTGCGAAACGGCGATCTTGTGCAGCTTGCGATACGTTCGCTTGATCCACTCTCCCGTATCCGCCATCTCTGAGTCCGCACACTCAACAAACGAAGGATCTGCGACCAACGACTCAAACGAGGAAAGGGAATTTTGATTTGAGTCCATCAATTAACCTTCCTTTCCTGTTTTTCGATTGAATGAAAAAACCAGGGATCGACTTTGCGAAGATTCGCGACGACTTTTGACATCGCATGTTTGCCCGGCTCCGTTTCAAGCAGTTCCTGTTTTCCCTTAAATTTTTCGTACGTCGAAACCAAAAGCCGATGATACTCACGTTCTCGATTCGCTTGAGCATAGACGCGCGCGAGGGCGACTCGAGCCGATAGCGATTCATAGCCATCTGGGTCATTGTTGTCAAAATACTCAATCGACTCTGTTAGTAACTGCTGTGAGTCATCTAGCATATTCCAAACGAGGTAACATTTAGCAAGCGTCATTTGGGCGGCAGCGCGTTGAGCGCCGTCCGCGTCACCCATTAAAGCCAATTTGCGTTTTGCATTTTCTGCGTACTCCGAACAGATCTTTTCGCGAACGTGCCGCAAATCAGACTCTTGACCGTCACTGACTTGTTCCATCAGATCATCTGACGAATCAAAGTCGCCTGACATGGCGTACAGCACCGCCAAAATCCCATAAACGGTGTTGTCCTCTTCAGATTGAGGCCCGCCGTTCTCCTCGATCTTTTTGTGTTGAGCCTGATAGATCGGAATCAGACTTAAATCGAACCGATCGGTTGTCAGCTCATTGTTGTCCGATGCCAACAGACGCATCACGAGATCATTAGCCACTGCCGTCTGTTGGTTCGAAGCGAATTTGGCTTTTTCCGCTGCTGACAATTGCACTTCAGAATTCCGCCATCGAATAATTCCCAGCACAAAACAAATCAACAAAATCGAACTCGCCATCATCGAAATCGGTTTCCAATTTGTGTTCACAAATCGACGCGATCGCCCAAGTAGGCTGGGCCGCTTAATCGAAATGGGTTGATTCCGCAGCGTGGATCGGAGATCGTTGCCGAACTCAACGATACTCGCGTATCGATCTTGCGGATCTTCTGAAAGTGCTTTGAGAATGACCCAATCCAAATCGCGTTTGGCAAGCTTCAAAAGCTCCTTGGCATCTTGCTTTTCAATAGGATTGTCAGATTCTTTGATTCGATGACTCAACAACTCGGGACTTGAGAAGCTTGCTTGACGCAAAACTTCTTCCGTTGTGTCGCCGTTTCGAAAAGTTGAACGAGAAAGCAACTCGAACAAAACAAGCGCCGCTGAGTAAACATCAGACCGCTGGTCAACAGGCTTGCTGGCAAATTGCTCGGGACTCATGTAACGAGGCGAACCGAGAATTTGACCAAAACGCGTTACGGTTGAATTGTTAGGCAGATTCCTGTCGTCGATCTTCGCGATCCCAAAATCAATCAATTTTGCGATTGGCTTTCGATCGCTTACGCCCACCAAGATATTCTCAGGTTTGATGTCGCGGTGAACGATGCCGTGACGATGAGCATGCTTAAGGCCAGCGCAAGCTTGCAAAAAAAGTATGATTCTTTGCCGACTGTTCAGGCTGTGTTTGTCGCAAAAAGTTGAAATCGGATGACCGTTGACGATCTCCATTGCGGCAAACGGAATGCCTTGCTTCGTGACTCCGACTTCGTAAAGTGTCGTAACGTTTGGGTGCCGAATCAAAGCCAACGCCTGTTGCTCGCGAAAGAATCTCAGCACCGTGCGGGGCGCGAGAATGCTTGGCCGGATAAGCTTGATGGCGACTTGACGTTTAACCGGTTGCTCTTGAATGGCTTTATAGACAATCGACATTCCGCCTTCGCCAATGAGTGACTCAACGACGTACTCATTGATCTTGTCACCCCGATTAAGCTCAATATCCGTTGCTTGGTGTTCGGCGAAGAACTCTGGGTCGGCTTGAGCAATATCGCTGATGAGATTGTCATTCAAAAGTTGCGAACTGGACTCGTAAGCTTTCACCAAGCGGGCCGCGGCGACTTTTACATCTTCAGGAAAATCGGATGAAAAAATGGCATGCCGGCGGTCCTCAGGGGCCGTCGCAACGGCGGACGCAAACAGTTCTTCAACCAATTTAGATTGCATTTTGTGGCGGGAGGGAAGTTGAATTTGTGAATCGCAGGAAAGTGCTTAATCGAATGGCCTTTGCGAGTGGTCATTGCGAATGAATGTTGTTTTTCCAAGTTTATCGTAGTCGCACGACGCAAAGTCGTTGTATCAAAGCCCACGTTTCAAGTCTTTTTTAGGTTAGCTGAGGCGCTTTGGCCCTGTTTTTCGCGTTAGTAAATGGACCATCTCCCAAACGAAGATGGCGTTATTATTTCTTTTACTAGGTGCGTGATGAAAAAGTTCAGCGTTTACGCCGCGGTTGCTGCGGTAATTTTATGGAGTTCCGGCCATTCGCAGGCAGATGAACTTCAATTCGAGATTGAAAATGCAGCTCCGGCTGGTGGATTCTTTTTAACTCCTGTCTTCCTCGGTTTCCACGATGGAGCTTTCGACTTGTTCGATGTTGGTGGAAGAACTTCAGCAGATTTTGAGCGATTGGTCGAAGACGGCGTCACGCAAAATGTGACTGACTTGTTAGCGGCCCAGCAAGCTTCGTCTTTCTCAGCCACCGTGCTCGGCAATTCAACTGGGCCACCTCCATTTGATCCGGGAGAAGTCATTTCGCAGGTCTTTGATCTTAACACCGACGACCAACGGTTTTTGAGTTTTGCTTCCATGGTCATTCCCTCCAATGACGCGTTCATTGGCAACGATAATGCCATCGAGTTGTTTGATGCCATGGGCAACTTCATTGGCCCGTCAACAATCGAGATTACAGCCGGAATGATTTACGACGGCGGAACCGAAGTCAACAACATCAATGGCGGTGCAGCTTTCTCTGCCAACGGCGGAACTCCAACGAGCGAAGACCTTGCAATCGCAGCCATCGCACTTTCGGATCTCAATGATTTCATTGGGACAGACACTGTTTCTGGCGCAACAATTTCATCTGGCTTTGCGGCCGACACCGTTGTCGCACGAATCAATATCAGGGCAGTTCCTGAACCAGGATCGATGCTGGTTCTGAGCATGATGGGCATCGGCTTGTTCACCGTTCGTCGGCGAAAAAGCTGATCAGTGAGCAATCACTAATTGAAACGAGACCGAGAAGAAAGATCGGCTCTTCGTCATAGTACGAAGGGTCGATTTTTTCGTTCTATTGATGTCTCAGAAAACGTTATCAATCGTGCTACGAAAAGCCTA